>CAZXYL010000247.1:0-3070 GCA_964644915.1 uncultured Geminicoccaceae bacterium | reverse complement strand
CGTCGAGGCGCTGGACCTTTCGCGCTCCAGCCCCGCGCTGCGCGACGTGCTCGATCGCACCCTGGACGGGGTGGACGAGCTGCTCGTGCAGGCGGGTGAGCTGCCGCGCGCGCTGAGGAGCCCGAGGCTCGCGGCGGAGTCTGCCGTGATCGTGGAGATGGCGCGGCACCTGGCCCGGCAGCTGCGCCGGCGCGACCCGCTGGCGGAGCGGGTCGAGCTCGGCCGGTCGCTGTTTGTTGTGGCTGCGGCCGCCGGGCTCGGTCGCATGCTCTGGTCGCGCCGGCCGCGGTGGAGAGGCGAGGCCGCCCGAGCCCTGCCGCGATGAGCGCCGTGCGCACGCCGACCACCACCGGCGTGGCGCGCCCGCAGCCGGGTGCGCGCGCGGCAGCGCTCGACGAGGGCGCCGCCCGCCGGCACGTGCGGGACGTGGTGCGGCGTTCCGGCAGCTCCTTCTTCTGGGGCATGCGCCTGCTGCCGCGGGCCAGGCGCGAGGCGATGTACGCGATCTACGCCTTCTGCCGCGAGGTCGACGACATCGCCGACGACGAGCTGCCGCCGGAGCGGAAGCTGGCGCTGCTGGGCGAGTGGCGGACCGAGATCGCGGCCCTGTTCGCGGGCCGCGCGAGCTTGCCCACGAGCCGCGCGCTGCAAGCGCCGATCCGCCGCTACGATCTGCTGGAGGCGGAATTCCACGCCATGATCGACGGCATGGAGATGGACGCGGCCGGGCGCATGCAGGCGCCGTCGTGGGCCGAGCTCGAGCGGTACTGCCGCTGCGTCGCCGGTGCCGTGGGTCTCCTTTCGGTCCGGGTCTTCGGCGCCCGGGGCGAGGGGCTGGAAACGGGCGCCGTGGCGCTCGGCGAAGCGCTCCAGCTCACCAACATCCTGCGCGATCTCGCCGAGGATGCGGCGCGCGGCCGGCTCTATCTGCCGCGCGAGGAGCTCGAGCGCCACGGCATCGCCGAGCGCGAGCCCGAGCAGGTCCTGCGCCATCCCGCTCTGCCGCCGGTGTGCGAGGCCGTCGCCCTGCGGGCGCGGGCGCGCTTTGCCGAGGCGGAGCGCTGGCTCGCGGCCGACCGCGCCCGCCTGCGCCCGGCGCTGATCATGATGCAGATCTACCGGCGCACGCTGGCGCGGCTCGTGGCGCGCGGCTGGCGCGAGCTCGACCGGCCGGTCCGGCTCGGCCGCGCCGAGCGCCTGTGGCTGGCGCTGCGCCATGGCCTGCTCTGATTCATGGCGCGCTGCCACGTGGTCGGCGCCGGGCTCGCCGGCCTCGCCTGCGCCGTGCGCCTGGCCGGGCGCGGCGTCGAGGTCACTGTGTACGAGGCGGCGGGACAGGCGGGCGGGCGCTGCCGCTCTTACTTCGATCGCCCCCTCGGCCGCGTCATCGACAACGGCAACCACCTCCTGCTCAGCGGCAATCGCAGCGCGCTCGCCTATCTGGATGCGATCGGCACGCGCGACACCCTGATCGGGCCGCCGGAGCCGGTCTTCCCTTTCCTGGATCTGGCGACGGGCGAGCGCTGGACGCTCCGCCCGAACCGGGGCCGGCTGCCGTGGTGGGTCGCGGTCGGATCGCGACGGGTGCCGCGCACGCGCCTGCCGGGCTATCTCGCGGCCTGGCGGCTGGCGCGGGCGGGCCCCGATGACACCGTGGCCGACTGCCTGGACCCGGACGATCCACTCTGGCGCGCCTTCTGGGACCCGCTCGCCCGGGCGATCCTCAACACGCCGCCCGAGAGCGCCTCGGCGCGCCTGCTCTGGGCGGCGCTGCGGGAGAGCTTCGCGCAGGGCGGGGCGGGCTGCCGACCGCTGATCGCCCGCGACAGCCTGTCGGAGAGCTTCGTGCAGCCGGCGCTCCGCTTCCTCGAGGAGCGCGGCCAGACGGTGCTGTTCGGGCGCAGGCTGCGCGCCATCGAGCGGGCGGACGGGCGTGCCGTGGCGCTCGATTTCGGCGACGATCGGAGCGCGCTCGAGGCGGACGATCGGGTGATCCTCGCCCTGCCGCCCGGCCAGGCCAAGGCGTTGCTGCCCGACATCCCCGCGCCCTCCGGCAGCCACCCGATCGTCAATGCCCATTTCTGCCTGCCGGAGCCGGCCCGGCTGCCGGGGGGCTCCGTCCTGCTCGGGCTGGTCGGCGGCACGGCGCAGTGGATCTTCGCCCGCGGCGAGCTCGTGAGCCTGACCGTGAGCGCCGCGGACGATCTCGCCGAGGAGGCGGGCGACGTGATCACGGCCAGGCTCTGGGCCGATACGGCCAAGGCCCTGGGCCTTCGAGCAGCCGCGCCGCCGCCCGGGCGCATCGTCAAGGAGCGCCGCGCGACCTTCGCCCAGACGCCCGCGGCCGTGCGCCAGCGGCCGCCCGCACGCAGCCCGCTGCGCAACCTGTCCCTGGCCGGCGACTGGACCGATACCGGCCTGCCCGCAACCATCGAGGGCGCGATCCGGTCCGGGCACACGGTCGCGCAGCTTGCGCTACAGGATAGCTGGCGCGGAGCTGGCAACTCATGGTAGAGTCATGTCCGCGGCCTGGGCCCCTCGACCACACCGGCTGAGCGGCCCGATACCGGCCCTGCGCATCAGCTTCGGGCTCGCATGACGATCGTTTCGGGGGCGGTATCGACGCCGATCGAAGAGGTCCAATCCGAACCGGTGGCCGCCGGCCGCCTCGGGATCCTCACGACCACCTTGCTCGAGGTGCAGTGCTGGCGCGGCCAAGGCGGCGCCGGCGCGCATCTCGGCTTCGCGAGCGGTGGCGATGGGGGTCGCGCGCGCGAGGCGGCGGCACAGGCCATCGCGCAGGGCGTGTGCGGGCTCGTGAGCTTCGGCCTCGCCGCCGGCCTCGCCCCGATCTCGCGGCCCGGCGATCTGATCGTCGCCGAGAGCGTGGCGCTGCCCTCGGGCCAGAGCATCCGCACCGACCGGGGATGGCGCGAGGAGCTGCTCGCGGCGCTCGAGGCCGCCGGGGTGCCGGCCAAGGTGACCCGGATCGCGGGTGGTGACCGGCCCGTGTTCACGACCTTCGAGAAGCAGCGCGCCTTCAGGCTCACCTTCGCCGCGGCGCTCGACA
>CAZXYL010000246.1:0-1594 GCA_964644915.1 uncultured Geminicoccaceae bacterium | reverse complement strand
GCCGAGCGGCCAGCCCCTGCGCAGGCGCGCCATACTGCGGTTCAGGATCGCCTCCTGCTCCGCGCTCAGACGGCGCTCCCCGGGCGGCTGAGCGGGGATGATGCGCGCCACCGGCACGCCCCGGCGCGTGACGATGAATTCCGCACCGCTCTCCACCTCCCGCAAGACCCGGGAGAAGTGGTGGTTGGCTTCCCTGGCGCTGATGGATGACTGCATTGAGAGACTCTCCTTCCCCGTCCTACGGATGTAGGACGTCAGGGAGCGGCTCTCAAGCATGCGAACTGCGGCGCCGCGAGGCTCAGGCGGCCGCCTCGCTCGACCCCGCGGCGTTCGCTGTGCGGCTGAGGCGGTTGGCGGCGCCGAGCACGGCGCGCAGCGATGCGGTCACGATGTTCTTGTGCATGCCGACGCCGAAGGTGGTCGCCCCGCTCGCGTCCTTGACCTCGAGGTAGGAGACCGCGGTGGCGTTGGCGCCGGCGCCGACCGCGTGCTCGCGATAGTCGACGACCTCGAGGCCGAGCCGAATCGCGGCGTTCAACGCCTGGACGAAGGCATCGATCGGCCCCGTGCCCGAGCCATGGATGGCGATCTCGCGGCCGCCGTCGGTGACCGTGGCCCACAGCTGGCGCCGCTCGCTGTCGTCGTGCTCGGGCTCGGTGCGGTATTCGACGATCCGAAAGCGCCCGCCCGGCTGTTCCAGGTATTCGCTCTCGAAGCACTGCCAGATCCTGCGCGCCTCGATCTCCTCGCCGGTAGCATCGGCGATCTTCTGCACCGCCTGGCTGAACTCGATCTGGAGCCGCCTGGGCAGCTGCAGGCCGTAGTCCTTCTCCATGACGTAGGCGATGCCGCCCTTGCCCGACTGGCTGTTGATCCGGATCACCGCCTCGTACGAGCGCCCGATGTCCTGCGGATCGATTGGCAGATAGGGCACGTCCCAGATGCCGCTGTTGGTCCGGCGCATGGCGTGGAAGCCCTTGTTGATGGCGTCCTGGTGCGAGCCGGAGAACGCGGTGAAGACGAGCTCGCCCGCGTACGGATGGCGGGGATGGATCGGCAGCTGGTTGCAGTACTCGGCGATCCGGACCAGCTCGTTGATGTCGCTGATGTCGAGCCCGGGGTCGACGCCCTGCGTGTACAGGTTCAGCGCCAAGGTCACGATGTCGACGTTGCCGGTGCGCTCGCCGTTGCCGAACAGGGTGCCCTCGACCCGCTCCGCACCCGCCATGAGCGCGAGCTCGGTCGCCGCGACGCCGGTGCCGCGGTCGTTGTGCGGGTGGACCGACAGGACGATCGCCTCGCGGTCCTTCACGTTGCGATCGAACCACTCGATCTGGTCGGCGTAGATGTTGGGCGTCGCGACCTCGACCGTGGCCGGCAGGTTGAGGATCACCTTGTGCTCCGGCGTCGGCCGCCAGACGTCCATGACCGCCTCGCAGATCGCCTTGGCGAAGTCGAGCTCGGTCTGGGTGAAGCTCTCGGGCGAATACTGATAGACCAGCTCCGTGCCCTCGAACGCGTCGCCCAGCTCCTTGATCAGCCTGGCGCCGCTCACGGCGATCTCGGTGACCCCCGCCATGTCCATGCCGAACAC
>CAZXYL010000245.1:0-2369 GCA_964644915.1 uncultured Geminicoccaceae bacterium | reverse complement strand
CGGTGGCGTTGCAGTCGAGATAAGCGACCGGCCTGTCGCCGGGCGGTGGGCGCGTGGCGGCCCGGATGCTCATGGGATGACCGCTCAGGAGGCGGCGCGCTCCTTCTGCGGCGGCCCGCCCTCGGCCGTGCGCCCCTCCACGTCGGCGAGCCGGCTCTCCAGGTCCTCGACCTGCGCGGTCAGGCGGTCGATCGCACGGCTCACCGGATCGACCGTCGGGCCGGGGCCGATGCCGTAGGCCGGGAAGCAGGTCTCCTGGGCGACCGCCTGCGGGCCGATCTGGCGCGCCGGCACGCCGACCATCGTGGCGCCGGGGGGCACTTCCCGCAGAACGACGGCATTGGAGCCGATGCGCGCGCCGCGGCCGACGGTGAACGGGCCGAGCACCGCGGCGCCGGAGCCGATCACCACATCGTCCTCGACCGTCGGGTGGCGCTTGCCGGGATCGAGCAAGACCCCGCCCAGGGTCACACCCTGGTACAAGGTGACGTCGTCGCCGACCGAGGCCGTCTCGCCGATGACCACGCCCATGCCGTGGTCGATCAGGAGGCGCCGGCCGATCTGGGCGCCGGGATGGATCTCGATCCCGGTCAGCCAGCGGGCGGTCTGCGACAGAAAGCGGGCGCTCACACACCAGCCGCGACGCCAGAGCGCATGGGCCAGGCGGTGGAAGATGACGGCGTGCAGGCCGGGATAGCAGAGCACGACCTCGAGGCGCGAGCGCGCCGCCGGGTCGCGCTCGAAGATGGCCTGGACGTCCTCTTTCAGCCTCTGCCACATGGTCGTCGACGCAGTTGGGCGTTGAAAATCAATCCGGCTTCACGCTAAAGGAAGCCGCTCGACTCCGCGCCGCGAAACACCAGCCGACGGCGGGCGCGCCAGCCGAGCCTTAAAGCGGAATATAAACAGCTGCCGGGTCGGGTCAACAACTGGACCCGGGCCAAGTCGATCCCGATCTAGGGAACGCGGTCAGCGGTGGGGCAGGGCAAAGGGTCGCCCTGGGCAGCGCCTGTTCGCGGAGGGAGTCATCGATGCCAGAAATCATCTTCAACGGCGCCGACGGCCGGCTTGAAGGACGCTACCACCATGGTCCGAGCAGCAACGCACCGCTGGCGTTGATCCTGCATCCGCATCCGCTGCACGGCGGCACGATGAACAACAAGCTCGTCTACAACGCGTTCCACATGTTCGCGCGCCGCGGCTTTTCCGTGCTGCGCTTCAATTTCCGCGGCGTCGGGCGCTCGCAGGGCAGCTTCGACCACGGCCAGGGCGAGCTGCGCGATGCGGCGGCAGCGCTCGACTGGATGCAGCAGCACAACCCGAACAGCAGCAGCTGCTGGGTGACGGGCTTCTCCTTCGGCGCCTGGATCGGCATGCAGCTCCTGATGCGCCGCCCCGAGATCCGCGGCTTCATCAGCGTGGCCCTGCCGGCCAACGCCTACGACTTCAGCTTTCTGGCACCCTGCCCGTCGTCCGGGCTGATCGTGCACGGCGGCAGGGACATGTTGGTGCCGCCCGATTCCGTGGCCAAGCTGGTGCAGAAGCTCTCACAGCAGCGCGGGATCAAGATCGACCTGGAGGTCGTCCCCGACGCCGATCACTTCTTCAGCAGCTGGATGGACCAGCTGGACGCCGTCATCGATCGCTATCTGGACCTGGCGCTTGTGGCCCCGCCGCGCCGGGCCGTGGCCGGCGGCCGCTGAGCGTTGGATCGTCCAATGTCTCAGTTCCGCTCCGACTTCGTCCGCCAGCTCACGGAGCGCGGCTTCCTGCACCAGGCAACCGACCTCGAGGGCCTGGACGAGCTCGCGTCCGAGGGCCCGGTCACGGCGTATGTCGGCTACGACTGCACGGCCGACAGCCTGCACGTCGGGCATCAGCTCAGCATCATGCTGCTGCGACTGCTGCAAAAGACGGGGCATCGGCCGATCGCACTGGTCGGCGGCGGCACGACCAAGGTGGGTGACCCGTCCGGCAAGGACGAGAGCCGGCAGCTGCTCGACGAGACGGCCATCGCGCGCAACATGGCGGGCGTGAAGCGCTCGCTGGAAGGCTTCCTCGAGTTCGGCGAGGGCCAGGGCAAAGCGCTGCTGGTGAACAACGCCGAGTGGCTGGACGAGCTGCGCTACATCGACTTCCTGCGCGCGTACGGCCGCCACTTCACCATCAACCGCATGCTCACCTTCGATGCGGTGCGCCAGCGGCTGGAGCGCGAGCAGCCGCTCACCTTCCTCGAGTTCAACTACATGATCATGCAGGCGTACGACTTCCTCGAGCTCGCGCGCCGCTACGATTGCCGCCTGCAGGCCGGCGGCTCCGATCAGTGGGGCAACATCGTGAACGGCGTCGAGCTCGGCCGGCGGGTCGAG
>CAZXYL010000244.1:0-2504 GCA_964644915.1 uncultured Geminicoccaceae bacterium | reverse complement strand
CGGCGGATCAAGCGGGTGCCGGTGGTCCGCGACGGCAAGCTGGTGGGCATCGTCAGCCGCGCCGACATCCTGCGCGCGCTCGCGGCGGCGAAGGGGGTCGACATTGCCGCGCCGTCCGCCGACGATCGCACGATCCGCCAGGAACTGCTCGATCATCTCACCCGCGAGGGGCTGACGCATGGCGGGCTGGTGAACGTGGTGGTGACCGACGGCGTGGTCCAGCTCTGGGGGCTGGTGGACTCGGAGGAGGAGCGTCAGGCGCTGCGCATCGCGGCGGAGAATACTGCCGGCGTGCGCAGCGTCGAGAGTCATCTCGCCACCCGCTCGCCGCAGACCATCTACGGGGGCTGATGGAAGCACCGACGCTGCAGACCGAGGTCTGGGCCGGTTTCGGTCGCGGCCGGCTGCGAGGTGGGCTAACCTGTCCCGGACGGCGCGTTCGAGTCGTGGCGTCAGGCGGGGAGCCGTTCTGATGATGGTGGTGGTATTCCAGGTCACGATGCGCGAGGGCCAGGGCCCGCGCTATTTCGAGCTCGCGGGCGAGCTGCGGCCGATCCTGGAGACGATCGACGGCTTCATCTCGGTCGAGCGCTTCGAGAGCCTCTCGACGCCCGGCAAGTACGTCTCGCTGTCGTTCTGGCGCGATGAGGCGGCGATTCACGAATGGCGCCGCGAGGGCCCGCACCGGCTCGCCCAGGAGCTGGGCAAGCGCGAGATCTTCGCAAACTTCCGGATCTCGGTCGCCGAGGTGGTGCGCGACTACACCCTCGCCGACCGCCTGGCGGCCGCCTCCACCTGACGGCTGCGCTCAGGCCGTCGGCTGCATGAGCTGCGGCTGGAGCCGCCGGAGCACATCGCGCGCGTCATACGACCTCGGATCGTCCGGCGGCTTCTCGCCCTCGAACACCATGATGTCCGCATACGCGGTATAGCGCGCCGATCCGCCGCCGCCCCCGAACAGGGTCGAGAGGCCGACACCCAGACCGACGTCGCCGCCCGTGCGGCCGGTCCCCACGCCGACGCCGACCCGCGGGCTGGCAACGCCACCGCCATAGGCCTCGATGTCCCGGCTCACCACCGTGAAATAGTCGTGACCGGTCTCGAGCGTGACTTCTGCCGCCCGGTACAAGAGATAGTTCTCGACCGTCTCGCGCGGGGTGGCCGTGTTGCCGGAGAAGGAGACGCGGAAGCGATTGTCCTCGATCTGCTGCGCGCTGTAGCCGTACGCCCCGTCCAGCGGCTGATAGGGGGTCGGCGCCGCGGTACAGCCGGCCAGGACCAGGCTCAAACCGGTGAGAACGACGGCCAGACCGTATCGTCGCCCGATCATGTGCTTTCTCCGCAACGCTCAGACTGGCCCGCGCGGCACGGCGGGCTCCAACCGGCGGAGAACGTCGCGCGCATCGTAAGCGTTCACGTCGTCCGCGGGCTTTTCGCCCTCGAACACCAGGATGTCCGCGAACGCCGTGTAGCGGTCGATCGGATAGGCGGTCACGGTCGAGGGTCCGAACGGGCGCCAGAACCGGCGATCGCGGCGATCGAACCAGAAAGGGTCGTACCACGGGTCCACCGTGCCGGTGTAGCGGGTCGAGCGCTCGAGATCCTGGTCGACCACCCGGAACCAGTCGTGGCCGGTCTCGAGCGTCACCTCGGCGGCGCGATACAGCAGGTAATTCTGCACATTCTCGCGCGGGGTGACCGAGTTGCCCGCGAAGACGACACGGAAACGGTTGTCCTCGATCTGCTGCGTGCTGTAGCCGAAACCGCCGTTGCCGGGCTGGTACGGCGTCGGCGCCGCGCATCCAGCGAGCGAGAGCAGAAGCAGTGCTCCGGCCCCCAGCCCGATCGTTCGCACCGTCATGCCGCTCTGGCTCATGCTCGCCGGCCCCGCGCGCGCTGCCATGCTCGGCCAAGATATGGCGCACCAACGGGCGACTTGCCAGTCGCCGCTCGCGGCCTACTCGCCGGGTGCCGCTTGCGGTGAACGGTCGGCTGTTCTAGGCAGTGGCGGAAGCAGGCAGCAGGGGGGCAGAAATGATCGGCGATCCGATGCGGCTCGTGGTCCGGGCCAAGTTTCCGAGGCTCCAGGCGACTGATATCGCGCCGTTTCAGGGGCGCCCGACCTCGTTCATCGCCGATGCGCAGAACGGCCGGGGCGCGCTCGATCCGGCGATCAAGCCGCTCGATCCGGGAATGCGCTTCGTCGGCACGGCGCTCACGGTGAACACCGGCGCGCGCGACAATCTCGCTGCCCTCGCCTCGCTCGATTTCGTCCAGCCGGGCGATGTGCTCGTGTTCGGGGCGAGCGGCTACACGGGCGCCGCCTGCGTCGGCGACATCCTGATCAAGATCGCCAAGGCGAAGGGAGCCGTGGCCCTGGTCACCGACGGCAGCGTGCGGGATGTCGCCGACATCCTGCCGCTCGATTTCCCGGTGTTCTGCCGGGCCGTGACGCCGAGCTCCGCCTTCCCGAGCGGCCCGGGCGAGATCGGCCTGCCCATGGC
>CAZXYL010000243.1:0-12652 GCA_964644915.1 uncultured Geminicoccaceae bacterium | reverse complement strand
AGCGACCGGCTGCCGGACATCATCGCCTGAACCCGAGCCTGCTCCTGGGCGGTCTAGCCGGGGCGACCGAGCGCACGTTGCCGGCTCGCGCGTTTCTGCCCGTACATCGCCTGATCCGCCGCGGCGAGCGCATCCTGCGTGGTCTCACCCGGCGCGAGCTCGTGGGCACCGTAAGCCAGGCTCATGTCGATCACGTCGCCCTCCCACGAGAAGGCGCTTTGCGCCACCTCGTCGGCCAGGCTCTCGGCCTTGCTCCACGCGGCCGCCTCGTCCGCCCGCGCGAGCAACACGCCGAACTCGTCCCCGCCGAGCCGCCCGACCAGATCCGAGCTGCGGGTGTGCGCCAGCAGGATCTGGGCCACGTGGACCAGCGCGGCGTCTCCGGCCGCGTGACCGTAACGATCATTGAGCGCCTTCAGCCCGTCGAAGTCGAAGTAGAGCAGGCTGCCGGGGGTGCCGTAGCGCTCGACGTAGCCGATCGCCCGGCCGAGTTGGCGCAGGAACGCCCGCCGGTTGCTGATCGGCGCCAGGGCATCCTCGTCGGCCAGCCGCTCGAGCTCGGAGAGCCGCGCCTGGGTCGCCCCGAGCTCCTCGCGCAGGTCGATCACCTCCTCGATCAGCTGGCGGAGGATCGCCCGCACCTCGGGCGTCAGCTCGGTCTCCGGCAGGCCCAGGAGACTGACCGCATCCTCCGCGCCGGCCGCGGTCCGGGATGCGGCCGCGCCGGGCGGGCGCCGCGCATTGCTGCCGAGCGCGCGCAGGCGCGCGAGCAGGTCGTCATCGCGGATCTTCATCGGCTGATCTTGCCCGACCGCCCGTTGTCCTCGAAGCTGGGGAACGCACCGAGTGTGCGCGAAATTCCTGTTCAACGCAAAGGTGAATTGCGCGAACTGAATGACTTAGCACCGTCGCGGCGGCCCGGTTCGCGGCCCGAGCGCCAGCCGCGTCACATGCCCCAGCTTGCGTCCGGGGCGCACCTCGTGCTTGCCGTAGAGGTGGAGGCGGGCGCCGGGCTCGGCGAGCAGCTCCGGCCAGCGCTGCACGTCATCGCCCAGCAGGTTGTCCATGATCGCGTCGGCAAACCGGGTGGGGTCGCCCAGCGGCAGGTCGCAGATCGCGCGCACCAGCTGCTCGAACTGGCTGACCGCGCAGGCATCGATCGTCCAGTGGCCGGAGTTGTGGGGGCGGGGCGCCAGCTCGTTGACGAGGAGCTTGCCCTCCGGCGTCACGAACATCTCGACCGCCAGCACGCCCACCAGCGCGAGCTCGCGGGCGATCCGCTCGGCGAGTGCCACCGCCTCGCCCGCCAGCGCCTCCGGGATCGGCGCGGGTGCGATGGTGCGGACCAGAATCCCCTCCCGGTGCCGGTTCTCGACCGGCACGTAGGAGGCGATCGCCCCGTCGGCCGCGCGCGCCGTGATCACGGAGATCTCGCGCTCGAACGCGACCAGGCCCTCGAGCAGCGCCGCCGGCGCGTTGAGCTCTGCCCAGGAGCGCGCCGGATCGGCGTCCGGCGCGAGTCGGAGCTGGCCCTTGCCGTCGTAGCCGAAACGCGCGGTCTTGAGCACCGCAGGGCCGCGAAGCTCGGCCAGACCTCGGGCCAGCTCGCCCGCGCTCGCGACCGGAAGATGCCGCGCCGTGGGCACGTTGATGTCATCCAGGAACCGCTTCTCAAGGACGCGGTCCTGGCAGATCGCGAGAATCGCTGGTGAGGGGTGGAAGGGCCGGACTGCGACGATCTCGGCGAGCGGCTCGACCGGCAGGTTCTCGAACTCGATCGTGATGACGTCGACTGCAGCTGCGAAGCGCTCGAGGGCCGCGCGGTCGTCGTACGCCGCGACGGTGGCGGCGTTCGTCACCTGCATCGCCGGGCTGTCCGGCTCGGGCGCCAGGATGTGGCAGCGATAGCCCAGGCGTGCCGCGGCGAGCGCGCTCATGCGACCGAGCTGGCCGCCGCCGACGATCCCGATCACGGCGCCGGGGGCGAGCCTCACCCGCGCTCCGCGTCGTCGGGGCCGGACGGCGCTTCCGCCACCGCCGCGGTCTGGCGCGCGCGCCAGTCGGCGAGCCGCTGCGCCAGCTCCGGATCGTGCAGAGCGAGGATCGCGGCAGCGAGCAGCCCGGCGTTGGTCGCCCCGGCACGGCCGATGGCGAGCGTGCCGACCGGCACGCCGCCCGGCATCTGGACGATCGAGAGCAGGCTGTCCAGCCCACTCAAGGCGCGGCTCTCGACCGGCACCCCGAGCACCGGCAGCGTGGTCAGCGCGGCCACCCTGCCGGGCAGGTGCGCGGCGCCGCCGGCACCGGCGATGATCACCTCGAGCCCGCGCCCGCGGGCGCTCCTCGCATAGTCGTAGAGACGCTCCGGCGTGCGATGCGCCGAGACGATGCGCCTCTCATGCGCGATCCCGAGCTCCTCCAGGACCGCGGCGGCGTGCTCGAGCGTGCTCCAGTCCGAGCGGCTGCCCATGATCACGGCCACGCGCGGCGCTCGCTCCTTCGCCATGGCGCCCTGCTCACTCGTCCGGTCCGGCCGGGGCCCGGCCCGGCACCAGCTTCGGCAATGCCGCCACGCCCTCGGCGGCGGCCTGGTTGGCGCGCTTGACCGCGTCGACGACCTCTTCCCGCAGGACCGTGGCGTCGGGCGGGAAGCTGAAGCCGAGCTTGACCGTCCGGCCGCGCACCTCGACCACGCGCACCTCGATGTCGTGGTTGATGATCACGGCTTCCCCGGGCTTGCGATTGAGATAGAGCATGCGGCCGGTTCCAGGAGGCTCGAGGGCGGAGCGGGCGACCTTAAGCGCGCGAGCTTAAGCGCTTGTTAACCGCACCGCTCCTAGCCTGCAACGGTCGCGCTGCGCCGGCGCGGGCACGGGGCCCACGGCTCGCGCGACTCCGCCTCGTCGGCCAATCCTGCGGGAGCAGCCCATGGTGCCTGCCAAGGCCGCCCTGTTCGAGCTGTTGTCGGCCCGGCTGCGCTGGCTCGGCCAGCGGCAGGTCGTGCTCGGGCAGAACATCGCCAACGCCGATACGCCGGAGTATCGGCCGCGCGACCTGTCCGGCGCCGCCTTCGCGCAGTTGGTCGAGCGGCAGGCGGGCCAACCGTCCAAGCTCCCGCTGGAGACCACCCACGGCGGGCATCTCGGCAGCCTCCATCTGGCAAGGATCGATCTCTCTGCCCGCGAGGAGGATACGACGTTCGAGATCGCGCCGAACGGCAACGCCGTCGTGCTCGAGGAGCAGATGGCCAAGATGGCCGAGACGGCGCTCGCCCACCAGCTCACCAACAACCTCTACGGGAAGTACCTGGGCATGGTGCGCACGGCGCTCGGTACCCACGCCTAGGCTGCGCAATCTTCTTTGGAGCTCGAGATGGATCTGGGTCAGACGATGCACGTGGCGGCGGCCGGCATGAAGGTTCAGGGCACACGCATGCGCGTCGTCGCCCAGAACCTTGCCAACGCCGAATCGACCGCGCTGGCACCTGGTGGCGAACCCTACCGGCGCCAGACCATCACCTTCCGGAACGCCATGGATCGCGAGCTCGGGCTGGAGCTGGTCGAGGTCGCGCGCTTCGGCGTCGATCGGTCGCCGTTCGACAAGCGGTTCGACCCCGGTCATCCGGCCGCAGACGGCGACGGCTATATCCTCACCCCCAACGTCAACCCGCTGCTCGAGATGATGGACCTGCGCGAGGCGCAGCGCTCCTACGAGGCGAACCTGAACGCGCTCGGCCTCACCCGCTCGATGCTGCAGCGCACGCTGGATCTCCTGCGCTGATGCGGCGTGCGGGCTCCGGCCGGAACTGAACCTCGCCCGAGGAGGTGATCGTGGCCCCGACGACAGCAACTCTGAGCCCGGCGCTCGCGGCCTATGCGAAAGCGGCAGAGCGCGTGGGCAACCCTGCCGAGGCGGCCGGGGCCATGCCGGCGCAGAGCTTCGCTGCCGTCCTGGAGCAGACCCTGGGACAGGCGGTCGACGCGGGCCGGCGCGGGGAGCTCACGGCGACGCAGGCGGCGAGCGGCGCGGCTGCGCTGCAGGACGTGGTCGAGGCGGTCAACGCCGCCGAGCTCAGCCTGCAGGCCGTGGTCGCGGTGCGCGACCGGCTGATCGCCGCGTATCAGGAAGTCATGCGGATGCCGATCTGAGCCCCGCCGGTGACCGCGGAGCAGGTGCTGGACATTGCGCGCGAGGCGATCCTCGTCCTGATCAAGCTCGGCGCGCCGGTGATGCTGGTGGCGCTGGTCGTCGGCCTCGCGGTGGCGCTGCTCCAGGCGCTCACGCAGATGCAGGAGATGACCCTTTCCTTCGTGCCGAAGATCCTTGCGATCTTCCTCACCACGCTCCTCGTCCTGCCGTTCATGATCGGCACGCTGACCGGCTTCGCGGAAGCGCTCTTTCGGCGCATCGCGACGCTGGGCTAGCCGTCATGCCCGCCCTGCTGGTCGCGGACGAGGTCTTCGGCATCCTGCTTCTGTTCGTGCGCGTGGGCGGCGCGCTCCTTCTGCTCCCGGGCTTCGGCGAGCCGTACGTTTTGAGCCGCTTCCGCCTGCTGCTCGGGCTGCTGCTCGCGCTCGCCCTCGCGGGGCCGCTGGGGCCGAGCCTGCCCGCCATGCCCGACGAGCCGCTGGCGCTGGCGCGGCTGATCGGCACCGAGGCGCTGCTCGGGCTCTTCCTCGGCGCTGCGGCGCGGTTGCTGTTCGCGGCCTTGCACGTGGCCGGCACCGTGATCGCGTTCCAATCAGGGCTCGCGGCCGCGTCGATCTTCGACCCGAACGAGGCGACGCAGGGCACCCTGCCCGGCAATTTCCTGACCACCACGGCCCTGGTGCTCCTGTTCCTGATCGATGGCCACCACATGCTGCTGCAGGCGCTGGCGGCGAGCTACGCCGGCCTGCCGGCGGGCGCTGCCCTGCCGCTCGGTGATATGGCCGACCTGCTCGCGCGCCTGCTCAACGAGGCGTTCGCGACCGGGATCCGGATTGCCGCGCCGCTGCTTCTCGTGAGCCTCCTCATGTATCTCGGCATGGGCATCCTCAACCGGCTCATGCCGGCGTTTCAGGTCTTCTTCATCGCCCTGCCGCTGCAGATCCTGATCGCCTTCGCCACCCTGATGCTGTCCTTCGCCGGCGGCCTGCTCGTGTTCTTCGGCTTCTTCGAGCAGGGCGTGGCCGAGCTCGCCTTCGGCGGCTGAACCGCGATGGCCGAGGCGCAGGATCAGTCGCAACGGACCGAGGAGCCGACCCCGAAGCGGCTCGAGGAGGCCCGGCGCAAGGGCCAGGTCGCGACCTCACGCGAGGTCAACCACGCGCTGATCCTGGCCGCGGGCGCGCTGGTGATCGCCGCGTTCGTGCCCCAGGCCGCCATCGGCGTGAGCCAGGCGATCCTGCCCTTCGTGGCGCATCCGCATGCGCTCGCCACCGACCCGGCCGGGCTGGTCCAGAGCCTCGGCCGCCTGCTCTGGGCCGTGGGCGCCGCGCTCCTTATACCCGCCCTGCTCCTTTTGGCCGCGGCGACCGCCGGCGGGTTGGTCCAGAACGGGCCGATGTTCACGGCGCAGCCGCTCGCGCCCAAGCTGGAGCGGATCTCGCCCCTGGCCGGGGTCAGGCGCCTGTTCTCGCTGCGCTCGCTGCTCGAGTTCGCCAAGGGGCTGGTCAAGGTGATGCTGGTGGCGGCGGCGGCCGTCGCTCTCGTCTGGCCGAGTGCGGCGCAGGTGCTCGAGGCCTTCCGGCTCGATGCGGGCTCGCTCGCCGCCATGCTCCGCGATCTGGCTCTCCGCCTGCTGATCGGCGCGGCGGCGCTGACCGCGGTGATCGCGCTGCTCGACCTCGCGTACCAGCGTTTCGAGCACCGCAAGCGCCTGCGCATGTCGCGGCGGGATCTCCAGGACGAGTTCAAGCAGACCGAGGGCGACCCGTTCCTCAAGGCACGGCTGAAGGCCCTGCGCATGGAGCGGGCGCGCCGGCGCATGATGGCCGAGGTGCCCAAGGCCACCGTGGTCGTCACCAACCCGACGCATGTGGCGGTGGCGCTGCGCTACGAGCCCGCGCGCATGCGCGCGCCGGTCCTGGTCGCCAAAGGCGCCGACCGCATCGCGCTGCGCATCCGCGAGGTCGCCCGGGCGCACCGGGTGCCGCTGGTCGAGAACCCGCCGCTCGCGCGTGCGCTGCATACGGCCGTGGACCTGGGCGCCGAAGTGCCGTCCGCGCACTACCAGGCGGTCGCCGAGGTCATCGGCTTCGTGCTGCGCGCCCGGCGCCACTGAGTCACGCTCGCCGCGAAGCCGCCCGGCAACGGTTCGTTCACCCGGCTCCCTTAGTCTGACGCCCAAGAACGCCTCGAAGTCAGACAATCAAACAGGTAGGGAGACGGGTCCCGTGAAGACCGTGCTCATGGCTCTCGCCGCCTTCGGCCTTCTGCTTGCCCTCGCGCCCGCCGCCGCCGCTTCGCCGTCGCTCTTCGGCACGGTCGAGTTCCGCGCCGAGTCGCTGGCCGCGCTGCCGCAATGGCTGCGGGTGCTGCGACAGATCGAGGCCGAACGCGGCGTCTACGAGACCTGCCGACGCACGCCGGAGGCCTGCCCGTCCCGCCATGTGCTGGCCTGGCAGGAGATGATCGAAGCACAGGCGGATCAAACACCGATTGAACAGCTGCGGGCCGTTAACCGTTTCTTAAACGGCTGGCGATACAAGTCCGATCACGACAACTACGGCGTCCGCGACTACTGGGCGACGCCGTTGGAATTCCTCGCGCGTTCGGGGGACTGCGAAGATTACGCGATCGCCAAGTACGTCACCCTGCGCGAGCTCGGGTTCCCGGACGAGCAGCTGCGCCTCGTCGTGGTCCACGACCTCCGGCGCGATCTCGCGCACGCCGTGCTCGCCGTCTACCTGGACGACGGCGTCTATCTCCTCGACAACCTCAACATGGCGGTGCTGCCGCAAGAGCGCGTGACCCATTACCTGCCCTACTACTCGGTCAACGAGACGACGCGCTGGGCGCACGTGCCGCCGCTCGAGACCGTGGCCGAGCGGGCCGACGAGGGCGCGCTGCCGAGTTCGGCGGCCCGGCAGGCCGCGGCGCAGTAAAGGATCGGACGTGCGGGCGCAGACGGCAGCTTCGCGAGGTCTCGCGCTCGCTTTCGAGGTCCCCGAGCCGAAGGCACCCCCGCGCCTGGCCCGCTGGCTCGCTGCGGTACTGCTTGCGCTGGTGGCGATCGCGGGGCTTGCGGTGGGGCTCCTGAAGCTGTCGCTGGACGAGCGCCGCGCCGCGCTCGATGAGGCCCAGCGCCTGCGGCTCGAGGCCTTGGCGAGCGGTCGTGCCGACGTCCTCGCCGCCTGGCTCGAAGGCCTGGCGGCTCTCGGTCGCCCGCTCACCGGCTCCGACCTGGTGCGCCTGTTCGCGAGCGAGATGGCCGCGCAGCCGCTCGGACTGCCGATGCCCCGCTGGCTGGCCGATCAGCTCCCTTATGTGAATCAGGTGATCGCCGACTTCACGGCCCGGCACCGGCTGCTGGGCACCGCGATCGTCGGGCCGGACGGGCGGGCTTTCATCGCGAGTGCCGGCGCGCCGCTGCTGGAGCGAAGGGTCGCGGCCGGCTGGGCCGGTCTGGCGTCCGATTATGGCCGCGCCTTCGGGCCCGTGCGCAAGGTCGCCGGGCCGGAAGCGACATCCATGCTCGCGCTGGACGTCTTCTTGCCAATTCCCGCGCCGCAGCTCGGCGGGTCGGCAGAAGGCCAAGCCGTGGCCACGCTGGTCATGACCGTGCCGGTGGCGGAGCGCCTGGTCGAACTGCTTGCCGGGCGCACCGGCTCTGCCGCAGGCGTGCACGCCCGTCTGATCCAGCAAGGCCCGGCGGGGCCGGTGGAGGTCGTCCCGGGCGCAGGCGGCGGGCAGCTCCTGCCGCTCGATCCGGACTTTCCCGTGCGGCCGGGCGAGGCCTACGCGTACGGACCACTCGAGCTCGCTGCGGACGCGCCCGGAGCGTTGGCTGTCGGGGCGCCGGTCGCGGGCCTCCCCTGGACCGTCCTGCTGCAAGTGGAGCACGGGGCGGAAACGGGGTTTCCGCAGGCATATCTGCGAGCGGCGGGCGTGGTCGCCGGAGCTTCGGGTCTGCTGCTCCTGCTCGTCTTTGCCGCCTTGTGGTGGTGCGAAGCGGCGCGTCATCGCCGCGTCTCTCTCGCCCAAGCGGCCGATCTGCTGGGCAGGCTGCGCGCCCGCGATCAGCTGTTCCAGAACGTGGCGGACGCCATCGAGGCGCCGCTCGCCGTGACCTCACCGGCCGGACGCTACGCTTATGTGAATGCCGCGTTCGCCGAGGCGCTCGGGCGCGCGCCCGAGGACGTGCTCGGGCAGGAGCACGCGGAGATCTTCCCGACCGTGGCGGGTGACGCACGCGCGCAAGACGGCGCAATGCCGGCCGGCCACCTGATCGAGGCCGAGGTCGCGGGCCGCAGGGTCGAGTTCTCTGTCGCAAGCCGGGCGCTGCTTGACGAGCTCGCGCGCGTGATCGGCACGGTCCACGTCTGGCGCCGGGAGCGCGCGGGCGCCGATCCCGGAGCCGTCCCGACCGATGCGGCTTGGGCGGCCGGTCTGCTCGAGCGGGTGATGGAGCTCGTCAATCCCGAGCTCGCGGCCCGTGCACACCGGCTCGCGGGCTACGCCGTCGCGGTCGCGCATCGTCTCGGCCTGGGTGAAGAGGACGCGGCGACGCTGGCGCTCGCTGCGCGGCTCTCGCCGCTCGGCAGGCCGCTCACCTCGTACGGCGTGCGGTGTTCTGCGGCCCCGGGAGGCTCGCTCGCCCCGCAGGTGGCGCGCAGGGGGACGCCGTTGAGCGGCGCGGCCGCCCCGCCGGAGCGCGTTGTCGAGCTCCTGCAGGCCTGCGGCGTCGAGCGGACCGTGGCGGACCTGGTCGTCCGGATGCACCAGCGGCCGGAGCCGGGCGGCGCGCCCGCGGATACCCGGCCGGAGCGGCTCGAGCACCTTGCCCGCGTCCTGCGCACGCTCGATGCCTTCTGCGGGCGCATTGTGGGCGGGGGGCCGGAGGCCGCGCCGGCGACGCCCGTGCAGGCCCTGTACTGGGTGGTCCGCCAGCGCGCGGGTTTCGATGTGCGCGTGATCTCGGCGCTGGTCGAGGTCGTGGCGACGCAGGGCGGCGATGCGGAGCCGGCCGAAGCGACGGCGGCGGGCCGTGCGTCCGTACCGTTGCCCGGCCGGGATGAACCCGCTCGCGTCGAGCGCGCAGCCTAGTCGGTCGGCCGACCTCGCGGCCCGCACTGGCGGTGCCGGCGCGAACCGGGCGGCTTGCCGCCGCCTAACGCTTGCGCCCCGAGCCGCGCGGAACGGCGCCGCCAGGATCCTCTCAGGTCCCGGAAGCTCGCGAGCTCAGGCCGCGCGCGGCGCTGGCCGTTGCGATGTCAGCAAGTGAGCAGCCGCAGCGCTGCAGCGGCACGGCCGGCTGACTCCCCCTGGCGGATCGATCCTTGAGCGTGCCGGCGGCTAGCCCCTGGCTGCTGCGCTGGCCTTGACGGCCGAGGCTGCTCCCGGCTGGCAGCCCCGGCCGCGACCCGGGGCCATGGCAATCGATGGCGGCTCACGCCTCGGCCGGGTCGGACGGCTTCAGCTTGGGCATCCAGATCCGGCTGGCAGGATAGAGAGGCTTCGGTGGTGCAGGTGGCCGCGCCGCGACCTCCCCGGGCACCAGGCTTGCCATCCCCGCCGCTGCGGGCCCGGTGGCAGGCTCGCGCGCCAGCCCATATGGATCCGGCAGCAGCAGGCGGCCGTTGGCAACGAGATCCGTTCGGAGCCCCTCGTCGGCGCCTTGCTCCCAGTACACGTTGCGCGCCATCGAAGCGCCTGCAAGGGCGAGGTCCGGCGCGAGCGTGACGATCTGCGGCTCGGCACCGCCCGTTCGAGCCTCGCTCGCCCTCCGACCCCCCCGGTACACCGCCGCGCGCGATCGTGCGGCCCCGAGACCCTCGGAGTTCGGCGGGCGGGCCCTCGCCCTCTCGTCCGGCGATCCGAACCAGGGATCGTGGGCGACGAGGCCCATCGAGCTCGCAGCCAGGTCGCCCTTCGCGAACCGTGGCTCCGCGAGTTCCAGACCGACCGTGCAGGCGCACAGGCCGGCGGAGCCGACCAGACAGGCGATGACCAGGGGGTGCGGCAGCCGGACGGCGCGGTGCCCGAACCCATTGTCGTAGGCATGAGAAGCCCGCCGGGCGCTCCAAGAACCGGGCCGAAAACCAAGCACCGCGCCGCTCCCTGAACGATGTCGCAAGCACGCACTCCACCGGAGCAGGCGCCTGCGCGGCCCCGTGCAATCTTCAGTAGCAGGCGCGCCGTAATCCTTCTAAGGACGCGGTGGTCAACAAATCGTGAATCGGGCCGCGGCAAGTCGACCCCGGCATCGCTGCGGCCGCGCGCCGTGACTGGCTCGTAGGCATCTTCCGACACGCTTGCAGCGCTCCGGTCGACGTGCTCAATTCTCGACGTTGCCAAAGCCAATAGTGGGAACGCACCGGCGGGAGCACCGCCTCGCCGGGCATGGAGGCTCACGTCACAGAGGAGAGACGCCGATGAGAAGACTACCCGCCGTACTTGGCGCGGTCGCCGCGATGGCATTCGCGCTGCCGGCCTACGCGCAGACGGTCCCCGAGACCGTCGATGACGTGGCGCGGCCGGGTGGCAGCCTGCCGGGCGACCCGCAGATCGCGCTGGTCAAGGTGGCCGACGGCTTTTTCGACCCGATCGGCGTCGCCAGCGCCGGCGACGGCTCGGGCCGGATCTTCGTGGTCGAGCGGGTCGGCCGGGTTCAGGTGGTCGACCAGGACGGCAATCGCCAGGAGGAGCCGTTTCTGGATCTCACCACCATCAATCCGCTCGGCAACGACGTCCAGACCGGGTTCGTCGAGCAGGGCCTGTACTCGATCGCATTCCACCCGAGCTTCTCGGACAACGGCCACTTCTACGTGCATTACGCCTCGTTGCCGTTCAACGGCGACGGCATGATCGTGCGCTTCACCGTCGATCCGGACAACCCGGACTTCCTCACGCCCGAGCGCACCAACGAGACCGCCAAGGTGATCATGCGGATCGAGCAGCCGTGGTACAACCACAACGGCGGCATGATCGCCTTCGGCCCGGACGGCTATCTCTACATCGGCTCGGGCGACGGCGGCTGGGAGGGCGACCCCTACGAGGCCGGCCAGGACCTCTCGACCTGGCTCGCCAAGATCCTGCGCATCGACGTCGACGTCGACGAGGACGACCTGCGCCCCTACCGCATCCCCCAGGACAATCCCTACGCCACCGCCGCCCAGGAGCGGCTGATGGTGCTGTTCGGGATCACCGAGGAGGAATACGCCCAGATCAAGACCCGGTCGAAGCCCGAGATCTGGGCCTACGGCGTGCGCAACCCCTACACCTTCCACTTCGACCTGGAGAGCGGCGATCTGTTCATCGCCGACGTCGGCCAGAACCACTGGGAGGAGATCATCTGGCAGCCGGCGGACAGCGAGGGCGGCGAGAACTACGGCTGGCCGCGGCTGGGCGCCTCCAAGTGCCACCCGCTGCTCGGCCCGCCCGAGGAGCAGGAGTGCCCGATCGTGGGCACCCTCCCGGTGTCCGAGTACCCGCACGAGATCCCCTATCCCGGCGCCGAGCCGCTCGACGACGGCCATGGCTGCTCGGTCCAGGGCTTGGGCGTCGCCAACTACGGCGGCATGGAGGGCGTGTACCTCACCGGCGACTGGTGCAGCGGGCGGGTGTTCGGCACCGGCTGGAGCGACGAGGCGGGGAGCTGGCAGCTGCAGGAGCTGGTCCAGACCGACCTGCAGTTCACCGCCGGCGGCTACGACGAGGACGGCAACGTGCTGGCGGTCAACTGCAACTGCTTCTACCTCGTCGACGAGGGCCCGACGGAGAACCCGCCGGGGGCGCTGTGGCGGGTGGTGCCGGCGGACGAGGTGCCGGAAGGCGCCGAGGTGGCGCGCACGGTGCAGTAGCCTTGGACGCGATCCGGCGCGGCCCGCCGGTGGGAACGCCCGCGGGCCGGCCGGTGCGCGTTCATGCTTAATTCACGCGCAGTGCGGCAGCCTTGCAACGATGTCTCGACCGCAACCAGTGACGGCAAGGGAGAGCGGGACGTGAGCGAGCGCCCGTGGCTCGTCGGTCTTCTCGTCCTGGCGGGGGTGCTCACGCTGCTGAGCGCGGTCGCCGCCACGGCGCAGGGCGGCGTGGAGTTCCGCGACCCGCTCACCAACCAGCCGCTCGAGCTCCGCCATCGCCCCGATCAGGAGATCACGGCCGCGGTCGAGCAGTTCCACCAGACCGGCGACAACCCCTACAGCGGCGAGGAGCAGGCGGTGGCCGAGGGCCAGCGGCTCTACGCCCGCTGGTGCCAGTCGTGCCACCTGCCCGACGGCAGCGGCCGGATCGGCCCGAGCCTGATCGACGACCGCTGGAGGTACGAGCGCACCGCCACCGACGTCGGGATGTTCGAGATCATCTACGCCGGCGGCGCCGGCGCCATGCAGGCCTTCGGTCTCCGCCTCGACCAGGACGAGATCCTCAAGGTCATGGCCCATCTGGAGGCGCTGCGGACCGAACGCTGAGGCGCACGAGCCCGCCCTGCCCACGCCACCACCTTGAT
>CAZXYL010000242.1:0-10579 GCA_964644915.1 uncultured Geminicoccaceae bacterium | reverse complement strand
GATCCGGAGCGGCTGCGCGCGTTGCTCGACCCCGTGAACTACCGGGGCCTCGCCGGCGTCTTCGTCGATCGGGTGCTCGCCCGCATCCGCCCATGAGCGCAGCGGCGATGCCACGCCCGAGCCGTCCCGCCCGAGCGGCCGCCGCCGCTCCGCCCGGGGCCGGATGCCGAAAGGAGATCGTCCATGGACAAGACGCTGTACGAGCAGGGCCTGAAGAACCGCAAGGAGGTGCTGGGGCCCGAGCACGTCGAGCGCACGCTCGCGAACGCCGACGACTTCTCGCGGCCGTATCAGGAGATCATGACCGCGTACTGCTGGGGCGCGATCTGGGGGCGCGAGGCCTTGCCGCGCCGGACCAGGAGCCTGCTCAACATCGCCATGCTGACCGCGCTCGGCCGCGAGGAGGAGCTGCGTCTGCATCTGCGCGGCGCGTTCAACAATGGCGTGACCAAGGAGGAGATTCGCGAGGTCCTGCTCCAGACCATGATCTACGCCGGCGTGCCGGCGGCGAATGCCGCCTTCCGTCTCGCGCGCGAGGTCTTCTCCCAGATGGACCGCGAGGGGACTCCTGAACGGGATCGGCGGTGATACCCTAGCGGTGGCACCCCTGCGCTCCTGGAACCGCGGCGACCAAGCCCATGTCGGACACCCTCAGACCCGCGGCCAAGAACGGCTCCGCGCCGGCGCTCGAGATCACGGCCTCGCGCCAGTTCAACGCCTGGCTCGGCGAGCAGCGCGTGGCGCTCGCGTTCTCGACCTATCAGACCGGCAAGCTGTTCCTGCTCGGCCTGCAACCGGACGACCGGCTCTCGATCTTCGAGCGCACCCTCAACCGGGCGACAGGGCTTTGGGTCTCGCCCGACGCCCGCACCCTCTTTCTCGGTACAGTGTTCCAGATCTGGCGCTTCGACGACGCCCTGGCGGCGGGGCACCGGCAGCAGGACTACGATCGTCTCTTCGTGCCGCAGGCGGCCGTGACCACCGGCGATCTCGAGATCCACGACGTCGTGTTCGATCGCAAGGGCCGGATCCTGTTCGTCAACACCCTGTTCTCCTGCCTGGCCACGGTGAGCGAGACGCACAGCTTCGCGCCGCTCTGGCGGCCGCCGTTCATCTCGACTCTCGCGCCCGAGGACCGCTGTCACCTCAACGGCCTGGCGCTGGGCGACGGCGAGGCGGCGTTCGTCACCGCGTTCAGCAGCTCGGACGCGGCCGAGGGCTGGCGCGACCAGCGCCCAGACGGCGGCGTGGTGGTCGATATCCGTGCTGGCAAGGTGGTGTTGAGCGGCCTGTCCATGCCGCATTCGCCGCGCTGGTATGACGGCAGGCTCTGGCTGCTCGAGTCCGGCAGCGGCTGGTTTGGCTACGCCGACCTGGACCAGGGCCGGTTCGAGCGGGTCGCGTTCTGCCCGGGCTACGCCCGCGGGCTCACCTTTCACGGGCCGTTCGCGATCATCGGGCTCTCCGGGCCGCGCCTGAACCGGCCGTTTTCGGGGCTGCCGCTCGAGGACGAGCTGGCGGCGCGCGACGTCCCGCCGCGCTGCGGCATCATGGCGGTCGACCTGCGCACCGGTGAGGCCTTCCAGTGGGTCCGGATCCAGGGCGTGGTCTCGGAGCTGTACGACGTCGCCGTGCTGCCCGGGACCCGGCGGCCGATGGCGATCGGGCTCCGGACCGACGAGATCCGCCGTCTCTTCACCATGGACGAGCCGGAGGCGCTCTGAGCGCTTCTCCAGCGCTTTGCCTTGCTGCCCCGGCGATTTACCCGTCCTGGGTCAGGATCAGGGCGCTGTAGGGGCCGAGGCCGACCTCACCACTGAAGGCGAGGCCATCGCGGGCCTCGGCGCGCGCGTGCGCGTCGTAGCCGGGGTGTTCGCCGTAGTCCTCGCCGTAATGGCGCGAGTCGGAGTTGAAGCGCACCCGCCAGCGGCCGGCGCGCGGCAGGCCGATGGTGTAGGCGTCGTAGGCGCGGTTGGCGAAGTTCAGGACCACCACCACGTCGTCGCGCGGCCCGCCCTGGTCCCAGCGATGGAAGGCGAGCACCTTGTCGGCGTCGTTGACGTGGAAGACGTCGGCGTGCTGCCCGCGCAGCCCACGCGTGTCGTCCCACCAGTTGCGCCGCAGCCGGATCAGGTCGCGATAGAGCCGGAAGACGCCGGCGAAGCGCTCCTTCTTCTCCCACTCGATCGGGTGGGTGTCGCGAAACCAGTGGTCCTCCAGGATCTCCTGGCCCTGGAAAAGCATGGGGATGCCCGGGCTCGTGAGCACGAGCACGGCGCCCAAGGTCGAGCGCTTGCGCGAGAACCAGCTGCCGGGGTTGTCCGGCCAGATCTCGTGCGGCACCCGCGCGCGCCCGTTCGCCACCTCGTCGTGCGATTCGGTGTAGATGACGCGCTGGAAGACATCGCCGTTGTAGCGCCCCAGGATCGCGTCCCGGACCGCCGCCATGCTGCGATGGCCGTCGTCGCCGCCGATGATCGCCCGGCGCACCGGGTGGACGAAGTTCGCCGCCCACTGCGCATCGAAGCCGGCGCCGCCGGCGCCCGTGTCCCTGGTCAGCCAGGGATCGTCCTGCAGGTCCTCGGCGATGCTGATCTTCCAGGGAAACCGCTGATCGATCTCGCCGTTGATCTGCTGCATCAGCCGCCAGCCGTCGGCGATGCCCTGGCCCGGGTCGTGCGGGTTGCCGTGGACCGTGCGCATGTACAGGGTCATGTCCCAGCGCAGGCCGTCGGCGCGGAACTCCTCCAGCCAGAACAGCGCGTTGTCGCGCAGGAACTGGCGGACCTCGCCGCGGCCGTAGTCCGGCCGGGTGTCGCCCCAGGGCGTCTCACAGCGCCAGTCGTTGTAGAAGTAGATGCCGCCCTTGCCGTTCTCGTGCCAGCCGTCGAACTGCCACAGATCGAGATCGGACGGGCCCAGGTGGTTGTAGACGACGTCCATGATCACGGCGAGGCCGTGCGCGTGCGCCGCCTTGATGAAGGCCTTCAGCCCCTTGGGGCCACCGTAGGCGGTCTCGACCGCGAAGATGTCGGCCGGGTTGTAGCCCCAGGATTCGTCGCCCGGGAACTCGCCGATCGGCATGATCTTGACCGCGCCGACACCGAGCTCGATCAGGTGGGGCAGACGCTCGATCGCGGTGCGCAGATCGCCCGGCGGGCCGCCCGGGGTGTCATTGAAGGTGCCGACGTGCATCTCGTAAATGACGAGGTCGTGCCAGGGCGGGGCGCGAAAGGCCTCATCGCCGCTCCAGTCGAAGGCCGGGTCGACCACCCTCGAGTTGCCGTTGGAGTGGTCGACGTCGCGGCTGTAGGGGTCCTTGCGCCAGACCTCGCCGGTCGGGCCCTGGATCACGAACTTGTACTCGTCGCCGGCCACGGCGCCGTGGACGTCGGTCGACCAGTAGCCCCCGCCCTCGGGCATCAGCGGATGGCCGTGCTTGGACCAGTCGTTGAAATCGCCCGCGACCGTGACGCTGGTCGCGTTCGGCGCCCAGACCCGGAAGCCGACGCCGCCGGGGTAGACGATCGCGCCCATCCCATCGTGCTGCGAGACCTCGAGGATGCCGCGCGCCGGCGCCTCGGCGAGCCCCGTAAGAATCTCCATGCCTGTCATGCTACCCCTCGTTCCCACGGGGTTGTCCCGAGCACCAGGATCGACAACTCTGGGGCCTCGAGCATGTGAACTGCTTCACACATCCCGCTCGAGACGGTACTGACGCATCGGAGCCGAGATCAGGAGGCCCTGCGCCCGACCAGGAGCAAGGAAAGCCATGGCGTACGCGACCGCCGCAGGTGCGGTTCGCCTCGACTCGGAGGCGGACGCGGGCGTGCGCGGGCTCGCGACCGATTGCCGCAGCCTGCGCGGCGTGCCGGCGCGACGGCTCTCGCGAGGTCTCGAGCATGCGATCGCCGCAGCCGGCCTCCTGGTCGTTCCCGAGGCCGGCCATACCATCAGTCCCGGGGTGCCGGACGCATCCCCAGGGGCGCTGACCGGGTGTTTCGCCCATGTCCAAGCGGCGCGCCGACGGGTGGCGGCATGATCGAGGATGTCTACCAGACCGATCTGCTGAAGCTCGCGGCCCAGGCCCGCGGCGCCGGGCGCCTCGACGAGCCCGACACGACCGCCACGGTCGACAACCCGTTGTGCGGCGATCGGATCACCATCGATCTGAAGCTCGACAACGACCGCATCGACGCGATCGGCTACGAGGTCAAGGCCTGCATTCTCTGCCAGGCGTCGGCCACCGTGATCGGCCGGCACGCGCCGGGCAAGACCGCCGAGGAGCTGAGGTCGACCGCCGCCCACGTCGAGGCGATGCTCAAGGGCAAGGGCGAGGCGCCGGGTGGCGACTGGGCCGAGTTCAAAGCCTTCGAGCCGGTGCGCAGGGCCAAGAGCCGCCACGACTGCGTCATGCTGCCGTTCATGGCGCTCGCTCGAGCGCTGGCTCCTTCTGCCGGCTGAGCGGCCGGATGGTGGCGTTCGACCCGCATAGCACGCAGTCCGGATCGCGCCGTACCCTGATCTTGCGGAAAACCGCATCGAGCGCGTCGTAGATCAGCAGCCAGCCGGCCAGCGTCTCGCCGATCCCGAGCAGCTCCTTGATCACCTCGGTCGCCTGCATGGCGCCCATCGTACCCGCGAGCGCGCCCAGCACACCCTCGCGCGAGCAGGTCTGATCGAACTCCGCGCCGGGCGGCTCGCCGAACACGCAGCGATAGCAGGGGAAATCGCCCGCCTCATGGCCCTTGAAGGTCGCGAGCTGGCCGTCGAAGCGCTGGATCGCGGCCGTGACCAGCGGCTTCCTCGCGAAATAGCAGGCGTCGTTGGCGAGAAAGCGCGTCGCGAAATTATCGCTGCCATCCGCCACGAGATCGTAGCTCTCGATCAGGTCCAGCGCGTTCTCGCTCGTCAGCCGCACCGGATGCTCGATCACGCGCACCTCGGGATTGAGCCCGATAACCGCCGCCGTCGCGCTCGCCGTCTTCGCCTCGCCGACGCGGGACGTGGTGTGCGCCACCTGGCGCTGCAGGTTGGACAGAGAGACCCGGTCGTCGTCGACGATCCCGAGCGTGCCGACGCCCGCAGCGGCCAGGTACAGGAGCAAGGGCGAGCCGAGCCCGCCCGCGCCGATCACCAGGACCTTGGAGCGGAGCAGTCGCTGCTGGCCGGCGCCGCCCACCTCCTTGAGCACGAGGTGCCGCGCGTAACGCTCGACTTGCTGATCGGAGAATTCCATGGGCGACCACCGCTTGCACCACCTCGAAGGGCGCCTACCTAATGCCCGCCGGGCTGATATGCGCTTTCCGCCGGGTGGGGCAAGCTTGCGCGCCGGCGGAGGGTTTGACAACCCGCGGCCGACGGCTATAACCGCTCTGCGCTTGGCCGGACGGCCGGGCGATGTTTTTCGTACGCCGAATTTCTGGGCTGACATGACCAAACGCGTCGAAGCGAAGACCAAGATCTGCCGCCGCCTGGGGGTCAACCTCTGGGGGCGGCCGAAGAACCCGATCGTCAAGCGCGACTACGCGCCGGGCGAGCACGGCCAGAAGCGCCGCAAACCCTCGAACTTCGGCACGCAGCTCGCGGCCAAGCAGAAGCTCAAGGGCTACTACGGCAACATCACGGAACGGCAGTTCCGCCGCACTTACCAGGAGGCGATGCGCCACCGCGGCGATACGGCCGAGAACATGATCGGCCTGCTCGAGCGGCGCCTCGACTGCGTCGTCTATCGCCTGAACTTCGCGCCGACGCCGTTCGCCGCGCGTCAGCTGATCAACCACGGCCACGTCCTGGTCAACGGCCGGCGGGTCAATATTTCGAGCTATCACGTGCGGGAAGGCGACGTGATCGAGATCCGCGACCGCTCCAAGCAGCTCGCGATGGTGCTGGAGGCGATCCAGCAGCCGGAGCGCGATGTGCCGGACTACCTCTCCGTCGACTACAAGGGCGTCAAGGGGACCTTCGTGCGCACACCGAAGATCGCCGACGTGCCCTACCCGGTGCAGATGGAGCCGAACCTGGTGATCGAGTTCTACTCGCGCTGACCGCGAGCGGCTCCTCAAGCAGCCGACACCGGGGCGGGCCGAGACCCGCCCCGAAGCATCTTTGGGCCAAGCGTCCGACGGCCGCCGGCGCCCGAGCACGACTGGACACCTCACTCCGCCGCTCGGCGCGCGAGCGCCCACCAGCCCGTTGCGCTCGGCACGCAGGCGGCGATGGACCTTGACCGCGCAGAGCGCGGAGGTCATCTAGAGGGGAGCTCGGAATCGCCGGCAAATCGCGGAGGTTAGATGGCCAAAGAAGATCTCATCGAATTCAGCGGGACGGTGACCGAAGTGTTGCCGAATGCCATGTTTCGCGTGAAACTAGAAAATGAGCACGAAGTGCTCGCGCATACTTCGGGCCGTATGCGCAAGAACCGCATCCGCGTGTTGACGGGCGACAAGGTCACGGTCGAGATGACGCCCTACGATCTGAATCGCGGGCGGATCACCTACCGCTTCAAGTAGCGGGTGTCGGCCCGTCCGCCTCTCATCCTCGCCTCGTCCTCGCCACGGCGGCTCGCTCTTCTACGCCAGGTGGGGCTCGAGCCGGACCGCATCGAAACGCCCGAGGTCGACGAAAGCCCGCTGCCGCGCGAGCTGCCCCGCGCGCACGCCCTGCGCCTCGCCGAGGCGAAGCTCGCTGCCATCGCGGCGCGGCTCGAAGAGGAGGCCTTCGTCCTGGCCGCCGATACGGTGGTAGCCTGCGGCCGGCGCATTCTGCCCAAGGCCATGGTTCCCGATGCCGCAAGGCGCTGCCTGAAGCTGCTCTCCGGCCGCCGGCACAGCGTCTACGGCGGCGTCGCCGTCCAGGCGCCGGACGGGCGGCGGGTCACCCGCGTGGTCATGACCGCGGTCCGCTTCAAGCGACTCAGCGAACCGGAGCTCGAGGCCTATCTCGCGAGCGGCGAATGGCAAGGGAAAGCCGGCGGCTATGCCATCCAGGGCCGGGCCGAAGGCTTCACGCTCGCGATCAACGGCAGCTACTCCAATGTCGTGGGCCTGCCGCTCGCCGTCACCTTGAATCTGCTGCGCGGCCTCGGCTGGCCGCTGGCGCCGTGAGCCAGGAACTCGTCATCGAGCGCACGCCGTTCGGGGCGCGCGCCGCCCTCCTCGCCGATGGCCGGCTGATCGAGGCCGTCCACGCCGACGACGACCCGGGCCGGGTCGACGATCGGATTTTCCTCGGCCGGGTGCGCGCGCTCGATCCCGCCCTCGATGCCGCCTTCGTGGACTGCGGCCTGGCCCAGGATGCCTGGCTCACCGCGCGCCACGCCCGACCGCTCGTCGGCGCTGCTCCGGGCGTGCCGATCTCGCGTCGGCTGCACGAAGGTCAGGCCGTGCTGGTGCAGGGCCTTCGGGAGGCAACAGGCGGCAAGGGGCCGCGCGTCACCGGCGACATCGCGCTGCCGGGCCTGTTCCTGGCGTTGCGGCCGCGCCGGCGGCAGATCGAGCTCTCGGCCCGGCTGTTGCGCTCGCCGGAGCGCGATGCCGAGCGGGCGCGTGCGACCAGGCTGTTCCCCGAAGGCGGCGTCCTACTGCGCAGCGCCGCGCGCGCGGCGAACGATGACGAGCTCATGGCGGAAGCGGCGTGCCTGCGCGAGCTGTGGCGGGAGATCGAGGCACGGGCCGCGACCGCCCGGCCGCCGGCCTGCCTGTATGATGCGGGTGATCCGGTGACGCGCGTGCTGATGACGCTGCTGGGCCCCGGGATCGAGCGTATCGCCGCGGGCGACCCGGTTGCGCTCGCCCGCGCGCGCGCTTGGCTCGACCGGCACCAGCCGGCGCTCTGCGGGCGACTGGAGCACCTGCCCGACGCCTTCAGGGCCACCGGCGCCGAGGAGCAGCTCGAGCAGGCGCAGAGCCCCGTCGTGCCGCTGGACGGTGGCGGCACGCTCGTCATCGAGCCCACGGCCGCGCTCACCGCGATCGACGTCAACGGTGGCGGCTGCGGGGCGCTCGAGGTCAATCTCGAGGCCGCGCGGGAGATCGCGCGGCAGATCCGCCTGCGCCGCATCGGCGGCTCGATCGTGGTCGACTTCGTCGACATGACGACGCGTAAGGACCGGGCTCGGGTGGAGGCGGCCCTGCGCGAGGCGCTGCGCGACGATCCCATGCCGGTCCAGGTCTGGCCGATCGGCGGGCCGGGGCTGGCACTGCTCAGCCGCAAGCGCGCAGGTCCGAGCCTGGCCGAGCAGCAGGGCCGCACCTGCCCAGCGTGCGGGGGCACCGGCCTGGTCCCGGCCTTGCGCAGCCGCGCCGAGGCCCTGGCGCGGGCGCTGGATCGCATTACCGCCCGCGTGCGGGTGCGTCTCGCCCCCGATCTGGGGCACTATCTGCGCGGCGAGGGGGCGCGGGTCCGGGAACGCCTGCCCCAGATTGCGGCGTTTCAGGTCGACGACGCGCTGCCACCCGGCGACTACCGGATCGATCCGGAGACGAAATCGTGACCGAAAGACGACCGAAAGGCGGCAAGGGCTCCGGGCAGCCCCCGTCCTGCCCGATCTGCGGCCGGCCGCGGGTCCAGGAATACCGGCCGTTCTGCTCGGCCCGCTGCCGGAACGTCGACCTCGGGCGGTGGTTCCAGCAGGTCTACACGATCCCGGCAGTCGAGGCCGACGAGAGCGCCGCCGAGGCCGAAGCGGACGAGGACGGGCGCTAGCCCGTGAACGCCTGGATGCCGGTCTGCGCGCGGCCGAGGATCAGCGCGTGGATGTCGTGCGTGCCCTCGTAGGTGTTGACCGATTCCAGGTTCATCACGTGCCGGATGACGTGATACTCGTCGGCGATGCCGTTGCCGCCGTGCATGTCGCGCGCGACCCGCGCGATCTCGAGCGCCTTGCCGCAGTTGTTGCGCTTGACGAGCGAGACCAGCTCGGGCGAGGCCTTGCCCTCGTCCATCAGCCGGCCGAGGCGGAGCGCCGCCTGCAGGCCCAGCGCGATCTCGGTCTGCATGTCCGCGAGCTTCTTCTGGATCAGCTGATTGGCAGCGAGCGGCCGGCCGAACTGCCTGCGGTCGAGCACGTACTGGCGCGCCGCGTGCCAGCAGAACTCGGCGGCACCCATGGCGCCGAAGCAGATGCCGAAGCGCGCCTTGGTGAGGCAGGAGAACGGCCCCTTGAGCCCGCGCACGTCCGGCAGCACGCGATCCTCGGGCACGAAGACGTCGTCCATCAGGATCTGGCCGGTGGGCGAGGCGCGCAAGGAGAACTTGCCCTCGATCTTGGGGGCGGCGAGCCCGTCCACGCCCTTCTCCAAAAGGAAGCCCAGGATCACGCCTTCGTCGTCCTTGGCCCAGACCAGGAAGAGGTCCGCGATCGGGGCGTTGCTGATCCAGGTCTTGGCGCCCTTGAGCCGGAACCCGCCCGGCGCCTTGCGCGCCCGGGTCGTCATCGACCCGGGATCGGAGCCGTGGTCGGGCTCGGTGAGGCCGAAGCAGCCGACGAGCTCGCCGGTCGCCAGGCGCGGCAGGTAGGTCTCCTTCTGCTCGTCGCTGCCGAACTCGTAGATCGGCGCCATGACCAGCGAGGACTGCACGCTCATCATCGAGCGGTAGCCGGAGTCCACGCGCTCGATCTCGCGCGCGACCAGGCCGTAGCTCACCTGATTCGCGCCCGCGCAGCCGTAGCCCTGAAGGGTCGAGCCGAGCAGGCCGAGCTCGCCCATCTGGGCGAAGATGCCGCGGTCCACGAGCTCGTGCCGATGCGCCTCGAGCACCCGCGGCATGAGCCGCTCCTGCGAGAAGTCCCGCGCGCTGTCCCGGATCAGCCGCTCGTCCTCGCTCAGCTGATCCTCGAGCAGAAACGGGTCGTCCCACTGGAAGACGGCCTTGGGCGCGGTCTTCGCGGGTTGCACCTTCTCCAGGGGCGTGGCCATGGTCGTCTCCAGCGAAGCGCGCCGGCTCAGAACGAGTTGGCGATCGCGGTCAGATGCCGCAGCCGGCGCGGGTCGGTGGCCCAGACGCTCATCACGTACGGCTCGTCGTTGCGATACGCGAGCCGCACCAGCCCATTGAGGCGGAGCAGGCCGAGCTCCCAGTCGCACTCGATGTCCCAGGCCTCGTCGCCCTCGCGCTGCATCGGAAAGCCGCAGCTCCGCAGCGGCAGCTGGTCCAGCACGCGCAACTGCACGGCCAGCTTCTCCAGCGATTCCGAGAGCGGCGCGAAGTAGAGCGGGCTGTCCGGGCGGCCGAACAGATCCTGGAACGCCAGACCGACCTCGGAGAGCTTCAGCGTCAGCTGCTCGCGCAGCCAGATGTCCGGGTCGAGCACCTCCTCGCCCACGGGCCGCAGCGTCAGCACACTGAACGGGGCCACCAGCCTGTCCTTCGGCCGCACGGTGAGCCGCCAATCGTCGCGGGACGCCTCGCACCTGAGCTCGTAGCCCTCGGGGATGAAGAGGTTCGGGCAGAACCCGGGCGGCGCCACCGCCGCCTCCGCGCGGGAGCCGAGCAGCAGCATGGCGAACAGACCGAGAGCGGACAGCCAGCGCATAGCCAGGAGATAGTACCGCGGGCACGCCCGCGCCAGCAAGCG
>CAZXYL010000241.1:0-8657 GCA_964644915.1 uncultured Geminicoccaceae bacterium | reverse complement strand
CGGTGATACAAGAGAATCATACGACGCTGATCTGTCATGACGGTCGATACATGAGTATGACAGCGGGGCCTTGGCGGCAACGTTCAATCGAGGGAGGGCAGGATGCCGTCGCACCTTTCCCATCGCGTTCCGCCGGGCCTGTTCGGTGGGGCCGGCGCACAGCCCGCCGACGTTGTCCCGACCCGCCAGCACGCGGTCGCTTCAGTGAGCGCGCGCGCGCCCGCAGCCTCTGAGCAGCCCGGCAGCCTGTCGCTGCACGTCAGCAAGCTGCGGGGCATCAGCCTGCAGGCGCGCAGCCAGCTCAAGCGGCAGGGCATCACCTATACGGCTCAGCTGCTGGAGCGGGCGGCCACGGCGGCGGAGCGGGAGCGCCTTGCCGCCCGCACTCGCATCCCCGAGACGGAGCTGCTGCGTCTCGCCCGCCGCGCCGACCTCGCCCGGATCAAGGGCGTGGGCGCGATCTTCGCCGACATGCTCGAGCTGGTCGGCATCCACGAGGTCGCCGGCCTCTCCGGGCGCGATCCGGCCGCCCTGCACGCACAGCTGTACGAGCTCAATGCGGAGCTCCGCTTTGCCCGCCGGGCACCGACGCCGGACGAGGTCGCGGACTGGGTCGCGCAGGCGCGCGCGGCGGCCAGGCTGCTCGACAGTGGGGGCCGCTGAGGCGGGTTCGTCCCGGCCTAAGCCGCCGCGTCCTCGACGTCGGCCGGGGCTCTCGCGACAGCCGCAGGTCCCGCAGGCGGCATGTCCGTTTCCGCGAAGATCTGCGGCAGGTAGTCGTTCCTCGGCGCGTAGCCGCTGCCCGCGTTCGCCATGCGCTCGCGCACGCTCGGGTGCACCCGCTCGTTGAGGTGGTCGTCACGCCCGCGAACCTTGCGGTACCGGCGCCGCCACACGCGGTAGACCGGCGTTCTGGAATCCACGAGAACGCCGTCGTAGGAGGGCTGGATGCACCTTCGGGCGTAGGCCTCGTCGAAGCTCAGGCCGCAGGCTTGCGCCTTCTCCATCATCCAGGTGAGCGCGATGTCCGAGAGGCCGGGGTCCGGATAGCCGCCGCCGACATTCGAGTGCGCGCCGGCGAACCACATCTGCTCGACCTCCTGCCTGTGCTTCGGAGGGTCGGAGGGGCGAGTCCAGATGGCGGCCTCGAACGGCTTGCGGTGCTCGTCGATGGCCAGCGCCTGGTACGCGAACCGCACGTTGGAGCCGAGCTCGACGTTGTGGAAATGATAGTTGCGCCGACCGATCCACTTCAGCCAGGTGACCGGGATGCCGAGCGCGCCGACCGTGTCCCACACGCCGATGAACTTGATGGTGACCTTGCGGGTCTCGTGGACGAGGCCGTAGGAGGGATGCTTGGCGCGCTGCTCGGGCGGCGTACGATACAGCGCGAACGCCTCGGGCAGCCGGTTCATGTCCAGCTTCTCGAGCAGGCCCACCGCGCCGATCATGCCGGCGAGGCTGCGGGCGGTGAAGGCGCCCCGGCTGAAGCCGAACAGGTAGATCTCGTCCGGCTCGCGCTCGCCGTCCCCGGCATCGTAGTTGTTGGCGATGAAGCGGTAGCCGTCGAGGATGTTGTCCGACAGGCCGATGCCGAACGCGCCACCCTTGATCCGGTCGAACCAGCCCCCCGTGCCGACGCCCCGGCCGTAGAACACGACCTGGCAGCGGCCGCCGCCCCCGGTCGGCCGCAGCGCCCGCATCAGCTTGAGCACGTTGGTCGGGATGACCCGCCCGTCCTCCCTTTCCGGCTGGTTCCAGGTGCCATCCATGCAGACGACGATGTTCTTCGGCACGGCACGCCTCCGTCGGGCTCGCCGTCCGGCACGCGGTAAGCGAACCGGATCGGCTTCAGGATCGCACCATGGTAGTGTACGCGAAAACGCGAACGTGTGAACGGCTTCACAACCGCTGCGTTTTCTCCTGCGCGGGGCGGTCTACACGCTGCCGCTCGGCCAACCGGGGCGGGCCGCGCGTGGGCCGCGGGGGACGGCCGTCGAGGCTACGCCGGCACGGGCTCGCGGCGGGGCTCGGCGGGCTCGTCGCCCAGAGCGGCGGCGAGCGCGTCGTCCACCATCTCGAGCCAGATGAACTCGAGATCCTTGCGCGCCGTCTCCGGGATGTCCTCGAAGTCCTTCTGGTTGCGCTTGGGCAGCATGACCCGCTTCAGCCCGGCGCGGTGCGCCGCCAGCACCTTCTCCTTGATGCCGCCGACCGGCAGCACCAGGCCGCGCAGCGAGATCTCGCCGGTCATGGCGGTATCGCTCCGGACCGTGCGGTTCGAGAGCAGCGAGGCGAGGGCCGTGAACATCGCGACGCCGGCCGAGGGCCCGTCCTTGGGGATCGCGCCCGCGGGCACGTGCACGTGGATGTCGCTCTTCTCGAACGAGTCCTCGGGCACGCCGAAGTCCTTGGTGCGCGACTTGACGAGCGAGAGCGCGGCCTGCGCGCTCTCCTTCATGACGTCGCCGAGATGGCCGGTCAGGATCAGCTTGCTCGAGCCCGGCACTCGGGTCGCCTCGACGAACAGGATGTCGCCGCCCACCGGGGTCCAGGCGAGGCCGGTGGCCACCCCAGGCACCGAGGTGCGCATCGCCACCTCGTCCTCGAACCGGCGCGGCCCCAGGATCTCCCGGAGCTGCTGCGGCTCGACGCGCACGCGCTCGGTCGTCCCCTCGGCGATGCGCATGGCGGCGTGGCGGAACACCGCGCCGATCTGGCGCTCGAGGTTGCGCACGCCCGCCTCGCGCGTGTACTCGCGCACGATGGTGCGGATCGCATCCTCGGTGAGCTCGACCTGCTCGGGCTTGAGGCCGTTCGCCTCGAGCTGGCGCTTGACCAGGTAGCGCCTGGCGATCTGGACCTTCTCCTCCTCGGTGTAGGAGGGCAGCTCGATGATCTCCATGCGGTCGCGCAAGGGGCCCGGGATGGTGTCGAGCATGTTGGCGGTGCCGATGAACATGACCTGAGAGAGGTCGAACGGCACGCCCAGATAGGCGTCGCGAAAAGTGTTGTTCTGCTCGGGGTCCAGGACCTCGAGGAGTGCCGCCGACGGGTCGCCGTGGAAGCCCATGCCGAGCTTGTCGAGCTCGTCCAGCATCATCACCGGGTCGCGCGCGCCCGCCTTCCTGATCGCCTGGATGATGTTGCCCGGCAGCGCCCCGATGTAGGTGCGCCGGTGGCCCCGGATTTCCGCCTCGTCGTGGACGCCGCCCAGCGAAACGCGGGCGAACTTGCGGCCCGTGGCGCGCGCGATGCTCTGCCCGAGCGAGGTCTTGCCGACGCCCGGCGGCCCGACGAAGCACAGGATCGGGCTCTTGCCCTCCGGGTTGAGCTTGCGCACGGCGAGATACTCGAGGATGCGGCGCTTCACCTTCTCGAGGCCGAAATGGTCCTCGTCCAGGATACGGCGCGCCTTCTCGATGTCGATCTCCTGCTCGGTCAGCTTCGACCAAGGCAGCTCGATCAGCCATTCGAGGTAGTTGCGGATCATGCCGTGCTCGGCCGCGGCCTCGGGCATGCGCTGGAGCCGCCGCAGCTCCTTGCGCGCCTGCTCCTCGACCTCCGGCGGCATGCCCGCCTCGGTGATCGCCTTCTCGAGCTCCTCGATCTCCGCGGCCGTCCCTTCTTCCTCGCCCAGCTCCTTTTGGATCGTGCGCAGCTGCTCGCGCAGGATGTGCTCGCGCTGGCGCTGGTCGATGGACACCCGGGTCTGCTCGCCGATCTCGCGCGACAACCGGAGCACGCCGAGCTGATGCGCAAGCTTCTCGAGCACCTTGTCGAGACGGCGCTGGACATCGAACGTCTCGAGGATCTCCTGCTTCTCGGACGGCGTCAGATCCATGAAGCTGGCCAGCAGGTCGGCCAGGAGCGAGGCGTTCGGCGCGCTCTGCACGGCGCCGATCAGCTGTTGCGGGACCTGCGGCAGGAGCTGGAAGGCCTCGCTCGCCTGTGCGCGCAGCTGGTGCATGCGCGCCTCGATCTCCGGCGTCACGGTCTCCGGCTCCTCGTAGAGCTCGATGCGGGCGACGAAGAACGGATAACCGGAAAGGAACTCGACCACGCGAAAGCGCTGCTCGCCCTGGACGACCAGCTGGTGCGTGCCGTCCTGGGTCGTGACGTAGCGCAGAATGCTGCTGATCGTGCCGGTGCGATGCAGATCGACCGGTGCCGGCCGCTCCTGCTCGGGATCGCGCTGCAGCAGCACGCCGATCGGGCGCTCGCTGCGGGCGGCAGCCTGGGCCGCCGCGATCGACATCGCCCGGTTGACCGCGAGCGGCAGCACGATGCCGGGGAACAGCACGAGGTTGCGCACCGGGACGATGATCACCGCGTCCTCGGGCAGGTTCGCGACCTCGCCGCTCGCCCCCGGGTCGGGTGCGGCATGCAGCGAGTCGGGCTCGCCGCGCTGCTCGGAGCGCACCGAGGCGTCGTCCGGAATGTTCACATTCGGCATGACTGCACTATCCGAGCTTGCGCAGGACGAGAACCAGGCAGCCATTCAGCAGTTCTCGCCGGCTGATTTCATAGCGCCCGAGCGGCAGGTCGACGCGCCGCTCGAACTGGCCGTGCGGGATTTCCAGCCTGAGGATGCGGGCGTCGCGCGAGGGGGCCGGGATCTGGCGGTGGCCGGCCACGACCAGGCTGCGGCCGTCGACGATGACCTGCACCTGGTCGGCGCCGATACCCGGCAGGGCCACGTGGATCGAGAGCTCGCTCTCGGTCGCGAAGACATCGACCGGCGGCTCCCAGGTCGGGCGCCGCGCCCGGCGCTGCGCCGGGACGAAGAATTGCCGATGCAGGCGCTCGGCCTGCTCGAGCATCTCACATGCTTCGCGCCACATCCAATCCGGATCGCGTGGTGCCATAATCGACCTTCCTGGTGACGGGATGCCTCGGCCGGGAAAATGGAGTTCTCAAGTTGGGGTTTTCGCCCCTTGATGCAAGGCCTGCCCGATGGCCGTCCGGGCCCGGCAGAGTTCCGGATCGAGCTGCATGACTCGGGACCGATCCGCAGGCGGACCATCCGGCAGCACCTCCATTTCCGGCCGCGCCGCGGCCGACACGCCGGCGTTCTTGTCCGACCGCTCGCGACGAGCCGCCACGTCTTCCGGAGCCGGCGGTTTGGTTGTAAGGGATCGGCATGCAGCCGAACCGCTCTTTGCGCGCCACGCCGGCACCGCGCGCTCACCGCAGCCCGACCTTTCAGCCTGGTCATCGGATGATGCGCCTGCGGCAGCCAGTCCAGTTCCTTAGAGCTGGCAGTGGGCAGGAAGGCCGCCCATGGCGGTGAGCACCGCGGAACGGCCGCGTATCGATCGCGCGAGGCTGCTCGAGTTCCTGCTCGACCACCTGGTCTGGCTGATCCTGGTGATCATCCTGGTGGTCTTCTCGCTCACCATCGACCGCTTCTTCCAGATCGGCATCTTCCTCAACATCCTGCAGCACGCGACCTTCGTCGGCCTGATCGCGATCGGCCTGTCGTTCTGCATCATGGCCGGCCACATGGACCTCTCGATCGAGAGCGTGATGGCGTTCGCGGCCATGCTCGCGGCCTGGCTCGCCGCGGCGCGGGGCTCCGCCTCGGGGCTGGAGCTGGCGCCCTGGGTCACCTTCCTCATGGTTTGCGGTTTCGGGGCGGCGTCGGGCGCCTTCAACGGCCTGCTCGTAATCCGCTTCCACATCAACGCCTTCATCGTCACCCTCGCGACCTACATTGCGATCCGGGGCCTTGGCCTCGTGCTCACCGGCGGGCGCTCGATGTACGGCCTGCCCGACAGCTTCCGCGGCGTCGCGACCACCCATCTGTTCGGCGTGCCGCTCCTGGTCGTGATCCTCATCCTCGCGTACGTGCTGTTCAGCGTCGTGCTCACGCGCACGCGCTTCGGCCGCTGGGTCTATCTGGTCGGCGGCAATCCGACCGCGCCCTACCGCGCCGGCATCCCGGTCGAGCGGGTGCTCTGGAGCGTGTTCATCCTCTCGGGCGTGCTCGCCGCGATCGCCGGCTGGCTGCTGGCTGCGCGCAGCAACGGGGCGACGCCGAACCTGGGCCTCGGCATGCTGTTCGAGGCGTTCGCGGCCGTGGTGATCGGCGGGGTGTCCCTGCGTGGCGGCGTCGGGCGCCTCTCCGGCGTGTTCGCGGGCGTGCTGCTGCTGTCCGCGATCGACACGGCGATCAACGTCGTGGGCCTCGAGCCCTACTACATGCAGGTGATCCGCGGCGGCCTGATGCTGGTCGCCGTGCTGCTCGACAGCGTCAAGACCACGATCCGAAGCCGGTTCCTCTGACGACGGCACGGGCATGATGGGGGGCGAAAGCAGCAGGGGCGCCGATCGGTCGATCGCTCGCCCGCAGCGGCGGGGCGGCATGGCTCTCGGCCTGATCGCGGCGGCGGTGCTCGTCGCCTGGATCGGCGCCGTGGCCGTCACGCTGCGCGCGGCGGCGCTGGCGCCCGACGAGGCAGGCAAGCTCTTCGTCGTCTTCGCGCCCGGCACGTCGGCTGCCGACGCCTTCGCCTCCATCCTTGGCGCCGGGGGCGCACCGATCCGCCCGGCGCTGGGCGGCCTCGGCTGGATCGCGCACGGCGTGGCCCCAGGGTTCGTCGGCCGCCTCGAGGATCATGGCGCCCTGCTCGCCTTCGGCGGCGCGCCCGCCGGCATCCCGCTCGCCGGCTGCGTCGGCCTCGTCGGGGCCGAGGCCCGCTCGCCGGCCGACCCCTTCGCCCGCGCGATCGAGGCGCGCCTCGCCCCCGGCCCCTGAGCCGGCTACATCCCTTCCGGCCGTTCGATGCCGAACTGTTCCGGCGAGTTCGGCGCCTTGCCCGCCTCGTACATCAGCCAGGCGTTCTGGCGGACCATGCCCATGGCCTGCTCATGAGCCTCCTCGCCGTAGTGGGGCGTGAACAGGGCGCCGCGGTCGGCCGCGTAGGACTCGAGCGCCTCGGAGTTCTGGATCACCTCCGCCCAGACCTGGTCCATGGTCTCGAACACCTCCTCGGGCACGTCCTTGGGCGCCCAGATGCCGAAGTAGTTGGTCGCGAGGAAGATCTCCGGCACCCACTCGGTCACCGCCGGGATCGTGCCGTGGCCGTCGAGCTCGAGCGGCTCGGCGTTGAGCACCGCGAGCGGGCGCAGCCGCCCGGCCCGGATCATCTCCGCCTGCTCCGACGCGAGCTGCGTGGTGACGTCGGTCTCGCCCGCGACCGTCGCGATCACCGCCGGGTTGCCGCCGTCGTAGGTGACGTGCCGGTAGTCGACGTCGGCCTGGCTGGCGATCGCCTCCATGGCGTTGTGCCCGGCGGACAAAAGGCCGGCCGTGGCGACCGAGATCTCGGCGCCCCGGCTCTCGAGGTCCTCGAGCAGCTCGCCGAAGTCCTGCCAGGGCGTATCGGGATGAACACCGACCACGGCGACGTTGGCGACGCTGAGATAGAGCCGCCAGTCGTCCAGCGTCTGGTCGAGCATGCCGAGGACCGGGTAGGTGCCGAGATCGGAGGCGGCACCCGCCGCCCAGGTGTAGCCGTCGTGCGGCGCGTCCCAGGCGCCCTTGGTGCCGACCGACCCCGAGGCGCCGGGCTGGTTGACGATCACGACGTTGGTGCCGAGCGGCTCTTCCAGCTCGCCCGCGACCACGCGCGTCACCTGGTCGGTCGAGCCGCCGGCCGCCCACGGTACGATGATCGTGATCGGCCGGTCCGGCTGCCAGGAATAGTCCTGCGCCGGCGCGGAGGTGGCGAGGCCGAGGCCCACGGCCGCGCCGAGAGTGGAGCAGAGCCAACGATGCATGATCGGACCTCCCTGTCCTCGTCGTTCCTGACCGGCGCCAGGATGCGACCTGCGCCGTCCCCGGTCAACGAGGCTCGGGTGGCCTCCGCTGCGCCCAGGGTCGGGCGTCCTCGAGCTGGGCCGCAAGCCGGAACAGCGCCGCTTCGTCGGCGTAGCGGCCGACGAACTGGACGCCGATCGGCAGGCCGTCCGCGTTCCAGAACAGGGGCACCGACATGGCGGGCTGGCCCGTGACGTTGAAGGCGTAGGTGAAGGGGGTATAGCGCCACAGGCGCTGCGTGTAGGCTTCCAGATCCTCGCTCATCATGTCGAGCTCGCCGATCGCGACCGGCGGCTCGGCGAGCGTCGGCGTCAGCAGCACGTCGTAGCTCTCGAAGAAGGCGGCGATCTCGCGGCTGACGCCGTGCAGCAGCGTGACCATCTGGACGTAGTCGGGCGCCGGCGTGCTCCGCGCCAGCTCGACCATCGCCCAGGTCACGCGCTCGAATCCTTCGGGCGTCGGAGTCCGCCCGAGCGCGCGGGCGCGCAGCAGCAGGTTTGCCGCGGCACCGCACGCGAACACGACGTTGTAGGCGCGATCGAGCGCGCCGGCGTCGTACTCGAGCGGCCGCTCCTCGACGATGTGACCGAGCTCTTCGCACAAGCGCGCCGCATCTTCGACGGCGGCGATGCAGTCCGGGTGCACGGGCGCACCGCTGAATGCCTGGCTGGTGAACGCGATGCGCAGGCGCCCGGGCGGCGTCCCCACCTCCTCCCGGAACGGCCGCGCGGGCGGCGGCGCGAAGTACGGATCGCCCACCGCAGGGCCGCAGGTCGCATCGAGCGCGGCCGCAGAATCCCGCACCGAGCGCGAGACCACGTGCTCGACCGCG
>CAZXYL010000240.1:0-22684 GCA_964644915.1 uncultured Geminicoccaceae bacterium | reverse complement strand
ATCTGGGCGTACCTGATCGTGGCGCGGGACGGGTTCTGGCGCGCCGAGCCCAGGCTCGAGGACTGCCGGGTGCGTCTCTTGCCGACCTCGCCCGAGGTCGTGGCGATCGTGCCGGCGCGCAACGAGGCGCCCAGTGTCGGTGACGCGCTGCGCTCGCTGCTCGGCCAGGACTATCCGGGCGGCTTCCACGTGATCCTGGTCGACGACCATAGCGAGGACGACACCGCGCGGGTCGCGCGGGCGGTCGCCGCCGGCGCAATGGCGCGAACGGTCGAGGTGATCTCGCCACCGCCACTGCCGCCCGGCTGGTCCGGCAAGCTCTGGGCGGTGGCCGCGGGCGTGCGCCGCGCCGAAGAGGAGTTCCCGGGCGCGCGCTACCTCCTGCTCACGGACGCCGACATCGCGCACGGGCCGGAGAGTCTCGCGCGGCTCGTCGCCAAGGCGGACTCGGAACGGCTGGATCTGGTCTCGCTCATGGTCAGGCTGTCGTGCCAGGGCTTCTGGGACCGGCTGCTGGTGCCGCCCTTCGTCTTCTTCTTCCGAATGCTCTACCCGTTCGCCGCGGTGAACGAGGCGGGCCGCAAGGTCGCGGCTGCGGCCGGCGGTTGCATGCTCGTGCGCCGGCGCGCCCTCGACGCGGCCGGCGGCATCGAGGTCGTGCGCGACCGCCTGATCGACGACGTGGCGCTCGCGCGCGCGCTCAAGTGTCGGCCGGGCGGCGGCCGGATCTGGCTGGGCCTGACGGAAGCGACCGTGAGCCTCCGACCGTACGCCGGGCTCGGCGACATCTGGCGCATGGTCGCGCGCACCGCGGACACGCAACTGGGCCATTCGCTCACGGCGCTGGCCGGCACGGCACTCGCCATGGCGGCGACCTTCCTCGCACCGCCGCTCGTGGTGCTGAGCGCGCCATGGCATGGCGAACTCGGGGCGGCGAGTTTGGCGGCACTGCCGTGGCTCCTGATGAGCGCCGCCATGGTCCCGACCTTGCGACTGTACCGTCTCTCGCCCGTATGGGGCCTCGCGCTGCCGCTCGCGGCCCTGCTCTACCTCGCGATGAGCGTGGATTCGGCCTGGCGCTACCGGCGCGGGCGCGGCGGGCAGTGGAAAGGACGCATCGGCGCGCCCAGGCCCGAGCGTGGCCGCCCGGACACAACGGGATGAGACCGTGCGTCGCACGCGCCCGCAAATCGCTCTACGGCTTTGTATGATCTGAAAAAGTGGATTAGCTTTGCGCCGGTTGCACGACACCGCAGCGGGAATGCTTCAAGATCGGAACACCGGATTACGCGAGGACGCCGGGGCTTGGTCCCTGGCGACGGAAGCCTGCTGGCATGGCGACCGGCAGGCGCTGCGCGGGGTCATCGAGGCGGCGCGCCGCGGCCTCGAGAGCCGGCAGCAGGCGGACGGGCACTGGGTCTTCGAGCTCGAGGCGGATGCGACGATTCCCGCGGAGTACGTGCTGCTCGAGCATTTCCTGGGCGACATCGATCAGGCGCTCGAGGGCCAGATCGCGATCTACCTGCGCCGGCGGCAGGACAGGCACGGCGGCTGGTCCCTCTATCCCGGGGGTGACCTCGACGTCAGCGCCTCGGTCAAAGCCTATTACGCGCTGAAGCTGATCGGCGACGACGCGCAGGCGCCGCACATGCGTCGCGCGCGAGAGGCGATCCTGCGCCACGGCGGTGCTGCCCGCTGCAACGTGTTCACGCGCATCACGCTCGCCCTGTTCGGGCAGGTGCCCTGGCGCGCGGTGCCGGTGATGCCGGTCGAGATCATGCTCCTGCCGCGCTGGTTCCCGTTCCACCTGGACAAGGTCTCGTACTGGTCGCGCACGGTGATCGCACCCCTCCTGGTGCTGATGACCAAGAAGCCCAGGGCCCGGAACCCCCGCGGCATCGGCATCGAGGAGCTGTTCACGACGCCGCCGGGGCGCGAGCGGCACTACATCACCAACCCCACGGGCGCCGCCTGGGGCACTTTCTTCGTCGGCGTGGACCGCGTCCTGCGCCTGGCCGAGCCCTTGATGCCGCGGCGGCCGCGCGAGCGGGCGATCCGGGCCGCGATCGATTTCGTCACCCCCCGGCTGAACGGCGAGGACGGGCTGGGCGGCATCTTCCCGGCCATGGCGAATGCGGTCATGGCCTTCGACACCCTGGGCTATCCGAAGGACCACCCGGATTTCGCGATCGCGCGCCGCGCGGTGCACAAGCTCGTGACCGACAAGGGCGATCACGCCTACGTGCAGCCCTGCCTCTCGCCGATCTGGGATACCGCGCTCGCCTGCCACGCGCTCATGGAGGCGGGCGATCTGGCGCAGGCCTCGCCGGCGGCGCGCGGCCTCGACTGGATCGCCGAGCGCCAGGTCCTGGACGTGGTCGGCGACTGGGCGAAGGCGCGCCCGGGCCTGCGCCCGGGCGGCTGGGGGTTCGAGTACCGCAACGACCACTATCCGGATGTCGACGATACCGCGGCGATCGTCTGCGCCCTGCACCGTGCCGATCCCGAGCGCTACGGCGAGGCGATCGAGCGCGCGACCGAATGGGTGCTCGGCATGCAGAGCGAGAACGGCGGCTGGGGCTCGTTCGATGCCGACAACACGCACTATTACCTGAACAATATTCCGTTCGCCGACCATGGTGCGCTGCTCGATCCGCCGACCGCCGATCTTACGGGGCGCTGCCTGAGCATGCTCGCCCAGATCGGCTACTCGCGGGAGCACCCGGCGATCGCGCGCGCCCTCGACTATCTGCGGCGCGAGCAGGAGTTGGACGGCTCGTGGTTCGGGCGCTGGGGCACGAACTACGTCTACGGCACCTGGTCGGTGCTGGGTGCCTTGAACGCCGCCGGCGAGGACATGAGCCAGCCCTACATCCGCAAGGCGGTCGACTGGCTCGAGGCGCGCCAGCAGGAGGACGGCGGCTGGGGCGAGAGCTGCGGCTCCTACTGGCCGGAGCGCAGGGACGAGCAGGTCGAGAGCCTGCCCTCCCAGACCGCCTGGGCCCTGCTGGCGCTCATGGCCGCGGGCGAGGTCGAGAGCGAGGCGGTCGCCCGCGGCGTCGAGCACCTCCGGCGCACGTCGATGCACGGGGGCCAGTGGGACGAGGAGCTCTACAACGCGGTGGGCTTCCCGCGCGTGTTCTATCTTCGATATCACGGGTACAGCGCGTATTTCCCCCTATGGGCGCTCGCCCGCTACGACAACCTGATGCAGAAGAACGACCGCCGGGTCACCTGGGGCATGTGAGCCGCATCGGGGTCGTCACCGGCGCGCGCGCCGAGGCCCGCTGCCTCGGCAGCACGTCGTTTGCCATCGTCTGTAGCGGGGCCGACCCTGAGCGGGCGAGGGCAGGGGCCGAACGCCTGATCGCAGAGGGTGCTGCGGGACTGGTGAGCTTCGGCCTTGCGGGTGCCCTGTCGCCCGACCTCCCCGCCGGAGCGATTCTTTTGCCCGAGACGGTGCTGGCGCCGGGCGGCGCGCGTTATGCGGTCGACAATGCCTGGCGCAACGCCTTGTGGCTGCGCCTGGAGGCGGGCGGCATCCGCGCTCATGGTGGACTGCTGGCCGGCAGCGACCAGCTGATCTCGACCCCCGAGACCAAGCGGCGGCTGTTCGAGAGCACGGCAGCCGTCGCGGCCGACATGGAAAGCCATGTCGTGGCAGCCGTGGCGAGCGGGGAGGGGCTCCCCTTCGTCGTCCTGCGCGCCATTGCCGATCGGGCGGACGAGGCGGTGCCAGAGGCCGCGCTCGCGGCGCTTGGCCGAGAGGGTCGGGTGCAGGTCCTGCCGCTGCTCGCGGCGCTCGCCCGGCGGCCGCGCGACCTGCCACTGCTGATTGGCATTGCGCGGGCGAGCCGGCCCGGCTTGTGGCGCCTGCGCGCCGCCGTGGCGGCAGCGGGGCCGGACCTGGCCCTCTTGAATCCGTAGCCTCAGCTTGAATCCGTAGCCTCAGCCGGCCGGGACGTCGCCTGACCTCTGGCGCGCTACGAGGACGAGGCCCCGCGCAGGACGCTGGCCGCCCCGCCCGCGCTCGATCGGGTCCCGCGCATGCGTAGCGCGGCGAACCTCTGATCGAGCTCGCGCAGCGTGGCCTCGGCATCCTGCCAGGTCGTCTGCATGGCGATCGCGTCGGGGGCGCGCTGCATCGCGAACAGCCACCGCTCCAGGTCGTACAGCCCGAGCACCAGCCGCTGGACCGTGGCGAGACGCTCCGCATCGCCCGTCTCGCGATAATGCCGGTCGAGCAGCGCCGCGGTGCGATGGGCGGTGCGCAGGGTGGCCGCCATGGCGTGGCGATGGAAGCCCGGGCCGCCGTCCCCGACGTCGGCCTCGAAGGCGATGCTGGCGGCGCCGCGTTCCCACGGCCCGGCGCCCACCTGCTCGAGCTGTAGCCTGAGCGCGCCGAGGTCGCGCCCGAGGTTCTGCAGCAGGAGCGCCACCGGGCGGGCATGCGCGCCGGGGCTGGAGAGCCCGACCAGGATCGCCACCACCAGCGCCACGAGCAGCCACAGCGGGTGCTTGCCCTGGGAGAAACGGAGGGGACGCCGCCGCGTCATGGTCTCACCTGCCTAGTCCACATGCCCATTATCTTCGCGTTAACTTCTTAACAGGTGATTACCGCGCCCGCAGCGCCGCACCAGCACTGGCCGGGCGCACCTCGGTGCGCTAGAGAGGCGGGCACCGCTCGAAAAAGCATGAGGAGGCCCATGCGACCGTCCGGACGCAGCCCCGACGAGCTCCGCGCGATCCGGCTCGAGGCCGGCTTCGCCCCGCAGGCGGAAGGCTCCTGCCTGGCCCGCTTCGGCAACACCCACATCCTGTGCACCGCCTCGGTCCAGGAGCGCGTGCCGCCGTTCCTGCGCAACACCGGCCGTGGCTGGGTGACTGCCGAATACGGCATGCTGCCCCGCGCCACCAACCGGCGCACCGATCGCGAGGCGGTGCGCGGGCGCCAGTCCGGGCGCACCCAGGAGATCCAGCGCCTGATCGGGCGCAGCCTGCGCGCCGTCACCGAGCTGGAGCTGATGGGCGAGCGGCAGGTGGTGCTGGACTGCGACGTCCTCCAGGCCGACGGCGGCACCCGCACCGCCGCGATCACCGGCGCCTATGTGGCGCTGCATCAGGCCTTCGCGCGCCTGGTCGAGGCGGGTGAGCTGCCGGCGCTGCCGCTGCGCGAGCCGCTGGCCGCGGTCTCCTGTGGCATCGTCGAGGGCGCGGCGAGGCTCGACCTCGACTACGCCGAGGACAGTAGCGCGGAGGCCGATGCCAACTTCATCCTGACCGGGAGCGGCGGCATCGTGGAGATCCAGGTCACCGCCGAGGCGAGCCCGCTGACGCACGAGCAGTTCGAGGCCATGCTCGAAGTCGCGCACCACGGCGTGCGCCAGCTGGTCGTGCTGCAGCGGGCTGCGCTCGGCCTGGAGAGCCCGGCTTGAGCCGGCGCTTCGCCGGCGACCGGCTGGTGCTCGCGACGCACAATGCCGGCAAGATCCGCGAGTTTCGGGACCTCTTCGCGCCCCGGGGCGTCGAGGTGGTGGCAATCGGCAGCCTCGGGCTGCCGGAGCCGGAGGAGCACGGGGCCAGCTTCGCCGCCAACGCCCGCCTGAAGGCGCACGCCGCGGCCGAGGCATCGGGCCTGCCGGCGCTGGCCGACGATTCCGGCCTCGAGGTGATGGCGCTCGGAGGCGCTCCGGGCGTGCACTCGGCTCGTTGGGCCGGCCCGGAGCGGGACTTCGCGCGGGCCATGACGCGGGTGCGGGACGAGCTCACACGGCGCTCCGGCAGCTTCAAGGCGGCGGACCGGCGCGCGGCCTTCGTCGCCGCGCTTTGCCTCGCTTGGCCCGACGGCCACGAGGAGCTGGCCGAGGGCCGGAGCGCGGGCGAGATCGTCTGGCCGCCGCGCGGGGCGGGCGGCTTCGGCTACGATCCGATCTTCGTGCCCGAAGGCGAGAGGCGCACCTTCGCCGAGATGCCGCCCGCGGAGAAGCACGCGCGCTCGCACCGCGGTCGCGCGATCCAAGCCCTGCTCGAGCGCTGCTTCGCCGGGCGCTGAGGCCGGCTCAGAACCAGGGGTCGGCCGCGACTTCCGGCACGAAGGTCGCGGGCGGCGGGTCGATCTCCCGCGCCGTGCCGCGGGCGACCTCGAGGATGGCGAGGCCGTGGTCGGCGAGGCCGTCCGGGCGCAGCCGGAACAGGCCGCTGGCGCCTGCGAAGCCCTCGGGATCGGTGAGCGTGATCGGATCGTAGAACGGATCGCGCAGATCGCGCGCGACGATCACCGCGAGCGCCGTGGCATCGTACGCCAGGGCGGCGAGCGTCTGGGGCTCCGTGCCGAATGTGCTTCCGAAGCGCTGCTTGAACGCGTCGACGTTGGCGGGCGGCGAGGCCGCGAACCAGCCGCCCTCCAAGGCGGCTTCCTGCAGCGCCCGCGGATCCTCCTGCCAGCGCATGGTGCCGAGGAACCGCACCTCGCCCGGCGTGATGTCGTAGAAGGTCAAGAGCGATGCCACCGAGCGCAGGCGATCGCCGCCGTCCGCGATCAGCACGGCGTCGAACGGTGGGTCGCCGAACGTGTCCAGGGTCTCGAGGCGCCGCAGCTCGCGCTCCACCTCCTCGCCGCCCTGCTGCGTCAGCCGCTGGCGCTCGCGCTCGAGCGCGGCGCGGCGCTCGTCGTACGCCGCGAGCTCGCGCACGATCACCGAGGGATCGGCGAGATCCGGCGGGTAGAAGGCGATGGCACCGAGCATGGCGCCCGCCTCGACCGCGGCGCGCCGCAAGGCATCGAGCGCGGTCGCCCCGTAGGCATCGTCCGGCGCCAGGCCGGCGAGCTGCCGCAGCTCCCGCTCGATCGCGAAGCGGGTCACGCGCCGGACCTGTTCCTCGGGCCGGAAGCCGAGCAGCCAGGTGCCCTCCGATGCCGCCGAGGCGTCGTTGGAGAACGCCAGCACGCGCACGTCCGCCTCGCGCGCGACCGGGCTCACGGCGCGCACCGCCTGGCCGAACAGGGGCCCGAGGATGAGCCGCGCGCCCTCGTCGATGACCTCCCGGGCCGCCTGCCGGGCGGCTTCGGGCGTGCCCTGCGTGTCCCGCGGCAAAAGCACGATCCGGTTCTCGCCGACGTCGAACAGCGCCATCTGCGCCGCCTGCAGCATGTCCTGGCCGAGCGCCGCGGCCGGGCCGGAAAGCGGCAGCAGCAGACCCACCCGGATCTCGTCGTCCGGGCCGGGGACCGGTTCCTCCAGTTCCGCGGGTTGCACCGGAGGTAGCGGCGGGGGTACCCTGGAAGGCGCGCAAGCCGCCAGAGCGAGCAGCCCGAACACCCCACATGCCGCGGCAACCCAGTTCACGCGCACAGTCACGTTCGCGGCCCACCGTCCCGTCGCAGTCCAGCCCGACGCCGCCGGCGCCGCAGCAGCCTGACACTAGCGATGCAGCCGCGGGAAGTAAACTCGCGCCGGGGCTGCATCTGGTCGCCACGCCGATCGGCAATGCTGGCGATCTCTCGCCGCGCGCGCTGGCCGTCCTGCGCACTGCGGACGTGGTCCTGTGCGAGGACACGCGGGTCACCGGCAAGCTGCTGCGGATGCACGGGACGACGCGCTCGCTCGTGCCCTATCACGAGCACAACGCCGCCCGGGTGCGCCCCCGGATCCTGGAGCGGCTGCAGGCCGGCGCGTCGGTGGCGCTCGCGAGCGACGCCGGCACGCCACTCGTCTCCGATCCGGGCTACAAGCTGGTGCGCGAGGCGATCGAGCTCGGCATCGAGGTGCTCGCGGTCCCGGGCCCCTCGGCGGCGCTCGCGGCGCTGACCGTCTCCGGCCTGCCGACCGATCGCTTTCTGGTGGCGGGTTTCCTCCCGAGCGCCGCCGGCGCGCGGGCGCGGGCGATCGCGGAGCTGGAACCGGTGCGCGCGACGCTGGTGCTGGTCGAAGCCGCCGGCCGCCTGCCGGCCACGCTGCGGGAGCTTGCCGGTGCCCTGGGCGGCCGGCCGGCCGCCGTGGCGCGCGAGCTGACCAAGAGGTTCGAGGAGGTGCGCCGCGGCTCTCTGGGGGAGCTCGCCCGCCATTATGCCGAGGCCGGGCCGCCGCGCGGCGAGGTGGTCGTGGTGGTGGGCCCGCCCGAGGCGCGCGACGCCAGGGCGCCGACCGCCGCCGAAGCGGAGGAGATCGACGCCCGGCTCGAGGACGCCATGGCCGCCATGCCGCCCTCGGCGGCAGCCGCCACGGTCGCCGCCGCCACCGGCCGGCCGCGGCGCGAGCTGTATCGCCGGGCGCTCGCGCTCAAGCAGCGATGAGCCGCAGGCGACGCAGCGAGACCTGGGGGCGCTGGGCCGAGACGCTCGCCGCCTGGAGCCTGCGCCTGCGGGGCTACCGCGTGGTCGCGCGGCGCTATCGCACGCCCCTGGGCGAGCTCGACCTGGTGGTCCGGCGCGGCCAGCTGCTCGCGTTCGTGGAAGTGAAGGCGCGCGCGGATCCGGAGCAGGCGCTGGCGGCGCTCGGCGTGCGGCAGAGGGAGCGGACGGTGCGCGCGGCCGAGCTGTTCCTGTCGCGCCACCCGAGCCACGCGAGCTGCACGCTGCGCTTCGATCTGGTCACGGTTCAACCTTGGCGTGTGCCGCGCCATCTGGTCGATGCCTGGCGCCTGAGCTGACCGACTCCGAGTTGGGCCGGCAGCGTTTCCGGTGTGTCCAGCGCGCGACGGCGCGCGAGAAAATGCAACCCGCTGTATCCGGGTCCCGCTCTATCCCGTTGACGGGGATGGAGGCTTTGGGGAAGTCTCTCGCCTGGCCGTCCCCGGACGCGAGTTCTCGGGGCAGGCGCGACCGTCGCCCACCCGTGAGAACCAGGCGCGCCCTATGCTGTTCAACTCTCTCGAGTTCATCCTGGTCTTCCTGCCGATCACCCTGATCGGCTTCTATGTGATCGGCGCCCAGGGCTATCAGCGCGCCGCGATCGCCTGGGTGGTGGTCGCGTCTTTGTCCTTCTACGCCTACTGGAACCCGGGCGACCACGCGCCGATGGAGCTGTGGCGCTGGTGGCCGCTGGCGCTGATCTGCTCCTCGGTGGTCTTCAACTTCCTGGTCGGGCAGCGCCTGCTCGCGCGACCCTCGAAGCTGCTGCTCGGGATCGGGGTCGCGGCGAATCTGGCGGCCATCGGCTACTTCAAATACGCGGGCTTCTTCGCGCTCGATGTTCTCCAGCCGCTGACCGGGGTCGAGGTCGGTCTCGGTCAGATCGTCCTGCCGCTGGCGATCTCGTTCTTCACCTTCCAGCAGATCGCCTATCTCGTCGACGCCTATCGCGGCGAGGTGCGCGCGGACGGCTTCGTCAACTACGCGCTGTTCGTGACCTTCTTCCCGCAGCTGATCGCCGGGCCGATCGTCCACCACAGCGAGACGATGCCGCAGTTCGCGAACCGCTCGACGTTCCGCCCGAAGCTCGATCACCTCTCGCTCGGGCTCAGCATCTTCGTGATCGGGCTGGCGAAGAAGGTGCTGCTGGCCGACGGCATCGCGGTCTACGCGACGCCCGTGTTCGCGGCCGCGCAGGCCGGCGCCGATCCGACCCTGTTCGAGGCCTGGGGCGGGGCGCTCGCCTACACCTTCCAGCTCTACTTCGACTTCTCGGGCTACTCGGACATGGCGATCGGGCTCGGGCTGATGTTCAACATCCGCCTGCCGCTCAACTTCAACAGCCCGTATAAGGCGGTCAACATCATCGATTTCTGGCGCCGCTGGCACATCACGCTCTCGCGCTTTCTGCGCGACTACCTGTACATTCCGCTGGGCGGCAACCGGCGCGGGCCGAGCCGGCGCCAGGTCAACCTGCTGACCACGATGCTCCTGGGCGGCCTGTGGCACGGCGCCGGCTGGACGTTCGTGGTCTGGGGCGGGCTGCACGGGCTCTATCTCGTGATCAACAATCTCTGGCACGGCCTGCGTCGCCGGCTCGGGCACGATTTGTCGCGCTCGACCTTTCTCGGGCGGGTCAGCGCGCGTACGATCACGTTCCTCGCCGTGGTCGTCGCCTGGGTGTTCTTCCGCGCGGAATCCTTCGATGCCGCGGAGCGCATCCTGCTCGGCATGATTGGTATGAATGGTGTCCAGCTGCCGGCCTCCTACATCGCTCTCTTCGGGCCGCTGGGGCCGATTCTCGAGGCACAGGGCTGGCGGTTCGCCGATACCGACGGCTTCCACTTCGGCGGCATCAACCAGGTTATCTTCCTCATGGCGCTCGCCGGGATCGCGTTCCTGCTGCCGAACACCCAGGAATGGACCGGCTACGTGGCCCCGAACCAGGAGGCTCGCCGGGCCGCCGAGCCGACGCTGGTCGAGCGCATCACCGCCCTCCTGCCGCGCTGGCGCCCGACCCTGGTACAGGGCTCGTTCATCGGGGTGGTGCTGTGCTATTGCCTGCTGGCGGCATTCGCCCAGACTCCGAGCGAGTTTCTATATTTCCAGTTTTGATTTATGAGAGCGCGACCGGAAAGAGCAGAGCACGTCGGAACAGCGATGTCGAACGCGATCAAGTTCCTGATCGGTGTGGTTGCGGGGGCGATCGGCCTGGTCGTGGTCCTCGCCGCCCTCTTTGTCGGCCTCGACGCCCGGGGGCAGCTCAAGGCGCCGAGCTTCGCGAACCGCCTGAGCTTCGATGAGAAGATGCGCAAGCTCCGCCGACAGCCGCTGCAGCAGGTCGAGGTTCTGTTCGTGGGCTCGTCGACCACGCTGCACGGCCTCGACAGCGCGGTCTTGCGCGCGCAGCTCGGGGTCGAGGGTGACCTGCTCAACCTCGGCGTCCAAGATCTTCGCATCAACCAGGTCAAGTTCCTCGCCGACGTCTTCCTCGATCATTACCCGACGACCAAGCACGTCGTCATGGTATCGACGCTGCTCGACTACAAGGAGTGCGGGGGGATCGCCGAGACCGAGTTCTTCCACCCCGACGACGTGCTCGACTACGTCACGAACGGCTGGCCGGAGCTGTACTACTATTTCCGCTATCTGGATATCCGCGGCGTGCTGAACCGGGCCGGCGAGATCCAGCATCTGCGCAGCACGGACAACCATTTGGAGTCTGTGCACTTTTCGCCGTCCGGCAGCATCCTGCTCGACGTGCCGCGCGAGGGGATCGTCGACCGGGTCTGGTACGGTGATCCGATCGAGCTGGAACCGGCCTGCTACGAGGCGCTGCGCGCGCTCGCCCAGGACCTCGACCGGCGAGAGGTCGCGTTCACTTTTGTCATTGCACCGATGCGGCCCGGCTATCTCGAGTACCGGGACCCTCAGGGCTCGGCGCTCGCGCAGCACCGCCGCCTCGTGGCGCAGTATCTCGACGGTACCGGCGCCTACGTCATCGACGCCCATGACGCGCTCGCCCTGCCGGATGAGGCGTTCTTCGACGCCTACCACGTAAGGCCCGAGAAGGCTCGGGCGCTCACCCGGTTCATCGGCGACCGCATGGTGGCGCGGCTGCTGGACAAGCCGGAAGACCACGACGTCGCGGAACCGACCGCCGCCGTCTCCGCGCGTGGCGCCGCGGACCGCGAGCATCCGGGCGGGGGCTGAGCCGGCGCCCGGCCACGGCCGGCAGGGTTTCCCCTCAACTGCGCAGCTGCTTCGCGTCCCGGAGATGGCGCACGAGCAGGTTGACGTTGCGCCGGTTCGCCTTCCAGCGGATATCGAACAGATCGCCGAGCACCGGGATGGTGCCGAGTGCAACGTCGATGCCGATATTCGCCGCCATCCGCGCCAGCACGCTCCCGGGCACGCCGAGGCGGCGTGCCTCGAGCACGACCAGGGTCGAGATCAGGCCGCCCGCGAGATCGCCGATCCCGGGCACCAGCCCGATCAGGCCGTCGATGCCGACGCGGACGTTGGTGCCGGGCAACGCGAAGCGCTCGTCGAGCCAGTACGCCAGCCGGTCCAGCCGGCGCAGCGCGGCCTCCTCGGAGAGATCGAGCAACTCCACGAAGGCCGCCGCGCGCCCGCTCATGCTACCGCTTCACGATGATGTACACGGCGTGAATGATGCCGGGAATGTACCCCAGCAAGGTCAGCAGGATATTGAGCCAGAAGTGAAGCCCCAACCCCACCTGCAGGAATACGCCCAATGGGGGCAGGAAAATGGCCAGGAGAATCCGGATCACGTCCATGCCGTGTCCTTCCCGGCGTGTTTGCCCTTGCTGCATGGCTTCCTCCGCCGCAGGTGCATTGCCGCTCACCAACGCGGGCAGCCGAACGGGGTTCCGCGATCAGCGGCGCTCGAGATGGGCTTTGAGGGCGCGCGCATGGTTGTGCCGCTCGTCCCGGGCGCCGAACAGCAGGGTCACGGTCTGCTTCTGCGCGAGCGCGCGCAGCTCCTCGAGCGCCTGCGGCCGCGCTTCGAGCTCCCTCGCGTAACGGCGGCGGAACTCCTCCCACTTCGCCGGATCGTGCGCGAACCACCGGCGCAATTCCGGGCTCGGCGCCACGTCCTTCAGCCAGCGGTCGATCGCGGCGTCGGTCTTCTTGAGCCCTCGTGGCCAGATGCGGTCGACCAGGAACCGCAGGCCGTCGTCCGGCGCCGGCGGCTGATAGATGCGCTTGACGCGAAAGCCGGTGGCCATGGCGTCTCCGACTTACGCGCGCCAGAACGAGGGCGCGAACAGGATCAGCACGGTGAACAGCTCGAGCCGCCCGAGCAGCATGGCGAAGGAGAGCAGCCACTTGGCGCTGTCGGGCAGGCCAGAGAAGTTGCCCGCGGGCCCGATCTCGGGGCCGAGGCCCGGACCGACGTTGGCCAGCGCGCTGAGCGAGCCGGACATGGCGGTGACATAGTCCAGGCCGAGCGCGGAGAGGAGCACGGCGACGACCACAAAGGACAGGCCGAAGAGGAAGATGAACGCCATCACGCCCACGGCGGCGGCCTCGGGCAGCGGCCGCCCGCCGAAGGTCGGGATGAAGACGCCGTGCGGCCGGATCAGCCGCGCGACCTGCCCGCGCGCCACCTCATAGAGCACGATGAAGCGGAACGTCTTGATGCCGCCCGTGGTCGAGCCGGTGCAGCCACCGACCGACATCAGGAAGAAGATCGCGACAAACGGGAAGGTGCCCCACAGACTGTAATCGGCCGAGGCGAAACCCGTGGTCGTGATCACCGAGACGGCGTTGAAGGCGGCGAGCCTCACCGCGTCCTCCGTCGGCTGGCCGCCGATCAGCACCAGCCAGGCGGACAGCATGGCCACGGCGACCACCACGATGCCGAGGAACCACCGCACCTGGCTGTCCAGCAGCAGAGCCGAGACCTGGCCGTTGGTGGCCTGGATGTAGAGCACGAAAGGCAGGCTGCCGAGCAGCATGAAGACGACCGCGATCCATTCCACCGCCGGATTGGCAAAGGCCGCGATCGAGGCGTCGCGGGTCGAGAAGCCGCCGGTGGCGATCGTGCTCATGGCGTGCGCGGCCGCCTCGAACGAATCCATGCCTGCCCACCAGTAGAGCGTCGCACAGAGCAGGGTGAAGCCGAGATAGATCAGGCCGATGGCCGAGGCGATCTGAGCGGCCCGTGGCAGGATCTTCTCCGACAGGTCGGAGGACTCCGTGCGCACCAGCTGCATGCCGCCCACCCGGAGCATCGGCAGGATCGCCACGCCCATGACGATGATGCCGATCCCGCCCAGCCACTGCAGGATCGCGCGCCAGAGCAGAATGCCGGGTGGCGCCGTGTCCAGGCCCACGATCACCGTCGAGCCGGTGGTGGTGATGCCCGACATGGCCTCGAAATAGGCGTCGGCGGCGCTGAGCTCGAGCTCGGAGAACGCGAGTGGCAGGGCGGCGAACGACGGGACCACCACCCAGACCGTGGTGGTGAGCAGGAAGGCCTGCCGCCCGCTGAGCTCGGCGACCTCGGGGCCGCGGTTCATCAGCGCCAGGCTCACGCCGGCGAACAGGGTGACCGAGCCGGCCGCGAAGAACACCTGCCAGTCCGGATTGCCGGCGGTCAGATCGGCGACCATGGGCGGCGCCATGAACAGGGCCAGGATGATCAGCAGGATGCCGACCACGAGGGAGATGGGTCGCCAGTCGATCACGAGGAACCCGGCCGGACGGTTGAGGTCTGGTTCACGGCCTGCGCCGGTCGGCCACGGACCGCGCGCGCGTAGCCATCAATTGACGGACGTCGGCCGTCCCGGGGCGTCGAGCGAGAACGCCGGAATCGCCGCCTCGAACCGCTCGCCCGCGCTGGTGACCATCTCGTAGCTGCCGACCATGATCCCGCTCGGCGTCGGCAGAGGCGTCCCGCTCGTGTATTCGAAGTGCTCGCCGGGGCCCAGGACCGGCTGCTTGCCGACCACGCCCGCCCCCCGCACCTCCATGGTGCGGCCATGGGCATCCGTGATCCGCCAGTGCCGGCTGATCAGCTGCACCGTCTCGGCGCCCTCGTTGTCGATCTGCACCCGATAGCCGAACACGAAGCGATCCTGCTCGGGCGCCGACTGCTCGTCGACGTAGAACGGTTCCACCGAGATCAGGATCGAGCGGGTTCGTTCCTGGTACATCGCCTGCCCCGATATGGCCTCCGGTGGCTGGGCGCCACTATGCTGAGGCCCGGCTGGGCTGTCTAGAGCCCCCCCGCATGCCGCCCAGGGGGCGGCTAGGAGGCGGCGGGAGATTGGTCTAGCATGCGGCGCAGATCCCAGCGACAAGGCGGGAGGGGAGCGTGCGCAGCTACCAGATCGTCGAGTGGGGCCGGCCGATCGAGCTTCGTGAGTCACCGACGCCGGAGCCCCAAGGTACCGAGGTCCTTCTGCGCGTCACTGCCTGCGGCATCTGCCACAGCGATCTGCACATCAACGACGGCTACTTCGACCTCGGCGAGGGCAAGCGGGCCGAGCTCGCCAAGCTCGGCGCCCAGCTGCCGCTCACGCTCGGCCACGAGATCGTGGGCGTGGTCGAGGCGCTCGGCCCCGAAGCCGAGGGCGTGGCCGTGGGCGATGCCCGGGTCGCCTTCCCCTGGATCGGTTGCCGGCACTGCGCGGTCTGCGAGCGTGAGCGCGAGCAGCTGTGCCTGGCGCCCAAGTTCCTGGGCGCGCGTGTGCCTGGCGGCTACAGCGACTACGTTGTGGTGCCGCATCCGAAATACCTGATCGATTACGGCGACGTGCCGATGGAGCTCGCCTGCACCTATGCCTGCGCCGGGCTCACGGCCTACAGTGCGCTCAAGAAGGCGGGCGAGCTGGCGGAGGACGACCACATCGTGCTCATCGGCGCGGGCGGGGTGGGCCTGAGCGGCGTGCACATCGCGCCGCAGGTGAGCCCGGCCAAGGTCGTCGTGGCCGACATCGATGCCGAGAAGCGCGCGATCGCCCGGCAGTCCGGCGCGCATGAGACGATCGACAACAGCGACCCCGACGCCTTCAAGAAGGTCCTGGAGATGACCGGAGGCGGCGTGCGCGCGGCGATCGACTTCGTGGGGGCGCCCCAGACGGCCCGCTTCGGGCTCGACGTCCTGCGCAAGGGCGGGCGGCTGATCATCGTCGGCCTCTACGGCGGCGCCCTGCCGCTGCCGCTGCCGCTGATGCCGCAGAAGTCCCTGACCGTGCAGGGCTCCTACGTCGGCACGCTCGAGGAGATGGAGGCGGTCATGGCGCTCGGCCGGGCGGGCAGGGTGCCGCCGATCCCGCTCGACGTCCGGCCGCTCGATGCCGCCCCGCAGGCGCTCCAGGACCTGCGCGCCGGCCGGGTGCGCGGGCGCGTGATCCTGAAGCCGAACTGACCGGCGCGCCGGCCGGCTCCTCAGAGGATTCCCACCTCCCGATAATAGCGCTCGGCCCCCGGGTGGAGCGGGATGGCGATGCCGTCGAGCGCGGTCTGGAGCGTGACCGCGCTGCCCTTGGCGTGGCCGTTGTCCAGGAGGTGGCGGGCGGTCTCGTGCCAGAGCGCCTTCGTGATGCCGTAGACCAGGTCCGCGTCGACGTTGGCGTCCACGACCCACTGGGCGCCGACGCTGATCGTCGGCGTCGCGGTCTCGACCCCCGCATAGCTGCCGGCCGGGATCACGTCCCGGGCGAAGAACTGATGCTCCTCGAGCAAGGCGTCCACCTCCGGGCCTTCGATCGGCACGAGCTCGCAGCCGGTGCTGGCGCACAGCTCGGCGACCGAGCCGATGGGATAACCCGCGACGATGATGAACGCGTCCAGCTGGTTCTCCTTGATCTTGACCGCCGCCGGGCTGGACTTGATGTACTCGGCCTCGATGTCGTCCTCCGTCAGCCCGAAGGCGTTCAGGATGATGCGGGCGTCGACCAGCGTCCCCGAGCCCGGCTCGTCGAGCGAGACCCGCTTGCCCCGGAGATCCCCTACCGACTTGATGCCCGCGCCCTTGCGCGCCACGAGATGGATGCTCTCCGGGTACAGGTTCGTGATCGCGCGCAGATTCTCCACCTGGTCGCGCTCGTCGAAGATCCCGGTACCGGTGTAGGCCCAGTAGGCGATGTCCGATTGGGCAAAGCCGCTCTCGAGCGTGCCCGATTTGATCGCGTTGACGTTGGCGACCGAGCCGTTCGAGCTCTGGGCGATCGCCACCAGCCCCGGAACGCCGCAGCTGCCGCCCCGATCGCACGGGCGCGCGCCCGGTGGGTTGCTGATGATGTCGGCGACCAGGCCGCCGATGGGGTAATACGTTCCCGCGACGCCGCCCGTGCCGATCCGGAAGAAGAACATCTCCTGGGCGCCCGCCGTCAGCGCCAGCCCGAGCACCGCCGCCAGCCCCCCGGCGAGCACGGTCCGCAACCTCATCTCCGAGCCTCCCATTCGCGTTCGCTGCCCGCCTGCCCGCCCCATTTGCGCGCAAAGAGAGGCCGCTGGCAACGCCAATCGGCCACATCCAGGCTGCCGGGCGGACGCCGGTGCGCACTTTCGTAAGTACGGGCGGATCGATCGCGGGCGAAGGGCGTTTGCAGGGGTCAGAGGCGCGGGCCGGGGACGGGCCCGCGTCAGTCTCCGATAGGCAAAGGGATGGAGGAAACCATGAACCGATATCTGGCATTTACGGCCGCGGCCGCGCTGTTCGCCTCTGCGGGCATCGCGAAGGCCGACACCGCCGAGGGTCTCGTGACCGGGATCGACTGGGAGCGGCAGATCCTCACGCTCGATACCGGCGAGGCGTTCGTCGTTCCCGAGCATGAGCTGACCACGCTGGAAACCGGTGATCGCGTGATCGTCAACTTCGAGGAGCGCGACGGGCAGCTGCACGCGCAGTCCGTGATACCGGGCGCCGGCACGGCCGACCTCGGCACCGCTGATCCGGCTGCCACGGCCGATCCGGCTATGCCCGCTGATCCGGCCGCCACGGCGGCTCCGGCCATGCCCGCTGATCCGGCCGTCACGGCTGACCCCGCCGTCGGCGCGACAGCCGACCCCGTGCTCGGAGAGGCGGGCACCGTGGAAGGTCGCGTCGCCTCGATCGACTGGGAGCGTCAGATCCTGAGGCTCGACACCGGCGAGGAGTTCATCGCGCCGGAGCACGATCTGACCCAGCTGGAGACCGGCGACTATGTGATCGTCGGGTTCGAGCAGCGTGACGATGGTCAGGTGGTTGCGCACAGTGTCGTGGCATCACAGACGGGCGACCGGAGCAGCCCGGGTGATGCGCCCGGCGCCGATCCCTCGGGCGTCTCGGGCGAGACCCAGTAACCTTTTCGCGGGCTACGGCCCCGAAGCCGAAGGACGCCCGGCCGTGCGGCCGGGCGTCCGCGTGGCCGCCTCAGGGCGAGTTCCGCTCGTCTGCAAGGAAACCTGGAGAAGCAGCATGAAACGACAGTTCGCGCTCGGCGCGGCGGTGGCATTGCTCGGTGCGAGCCTCGCTGCCTGCGCTGATCCTACTGTGCAGCGGCCGGCGACCGTCGGCACGGCGACCGGCGATCGGACGAGCCCGGGCGACGCGCCGGGCGCCGACCCCTCGGGCGTCATGGGCGCAACGGACGCCGACGAGGGTCAGCAGGGTCAGCAGTAACAGCCTTCCGCGCACCGCACCAACGAAGAACGCCCGGCCAGCTGGTCGGGCGTTCTTTTGGGCTTCGGCGCACGCGCCGAGGCCGGCTCAGGGCTCGAGCTCGGTATCCCAGTACAGGAAGTCCCGCCAGCTCTCGTGCAGGAAGTTCGGCGGGTAGGCGCGGCCGCGCTCCTGCAGCTCGAACATCGTCGGCATGGTCGGCTCGCTCAGAGGGCGCATGCCGCATTCGCTCGGCAGCCGGTTGCCCTTGGCGAGATTGCAGCGCGTGCAGGCCGCGACCACGTTCGACCAGCTGGTGCGACCGCCGCGCGAGCGCGGCACCAGATGGTCGAAGGTCAGATCCGGCGTCGGCAAGCCCTCGGCGCAATACTGGCAGCTGAAGCGGTCGCGCAGGAACACGTTGAAGCGCGTGAACGGCGGCCGCCGGTTCTGCGGAATGTACTGCTTGAGCGCGACCACGCTCGGCAGCCGGTGCACCGCGGAGGGCGAGCGCACGACCCGGTCGTAGTGCGAGACGACGTCGACCCGCTCCAGGAAGATCGCCTTGATCGTCTCTTGCCAACTCCAGGTGGAAAGCGGGAAATAGCTGAGCGGACGATAGTCGGCGTTGAGCACCAGCGCGGGGCAACCGTCGAGCGGCGGGATTCTATGCGGCTCGGCCGACCTCATGCTGTCTCACCCGTCTCACGCAGTGCTGCTCGCCCCACCGGCGTGCTTCCTTCTCCCCCGATCGCTCGCCCTACGGCTAGACGATCGCTGTGACAGTTGCAAGAGCGGCCCACCCGTCGGCCCCCCCGGCGTACGCCTGCGCGGCGTGATGTGGCCACCTGCGGAGAACGTGCCATATAGTGCGAACGATCCCCTCGGACGAGAGGAGCCATGCCGCCGCGCGCGCCCGAGCCAGCCAGTCCCGCCCTGTCCCGCCGTGCCCTCAATCATCGCCTGATGGCGCTGCCGTTAATGCTCGCGGGATGCGCGAGCGAGCCGGTGGCGCTGCCGCCCGACCGGCCCTGGCATCACACCGCCGATGGCTTCCGCAACCCGCCGGGCAGCCCCGGGCGCGGGGGCGACTTCGGCGACTGGGCGAGCTTCTTCTGGCGCGGCTTCACCCGGCGCGGCGAGACCCCCGTGCCGGAGGGACACGTTCTGCCCGAGGCGGAGGTGCTGAGCGCGCTCGCCGGTGAGAGCGGCGACAGCCTGACCTGGCTCGGTCACGCCTGCTTCCTGATCCGCCTGGGCGGGCGGACCGTGCTCACCGACCCGTTCCTCACGGATCACGCCTCGCCCGTGGCGCCGCTCGGGCCGAAGCGCTTCGCCCCGCCCGGGCTTCGCGTCGCGCAGCTGCCGCCGATCGACGTCCTCCTGCTCTCGCACAACCATTACGACCACCTGGATCTGCCGACCCTGGACGCGCTGCCCGGCAAGGGCCGCATGCAGGCGCTGGTGCCGCTCGGCCTGCGCGGCTACCTCGTGGAGCGCGGCTACGCCCAGGTGCACGAGGTCGACTGGACCGACGAGGTGCGCATCGGCGACATGCGGATCAGTGCCGTGCCGGCCATCCACTTCTCCAAGCGCACGTTGTGGGACCGCAACCGGACGCTGTGGACCGGCTATGCCATCGAGAGCGGCGGCAGGCGGGTCTACTTCGCCGGCGATACCGCCTATGGGCCCTTTTTCCCCCGCCTCGCGCAGGAGCTGCCGCGGTTCGATGTGGGCCTGCTGCCGATTGGCGCCTACGAGCCCAGGGAGCTGATGCGCGGCAGCCACACCACGCCCGAGGAAGCGGTCCAGATCGGCCGTGACCTCGGCATCGCCCGCCTGGTCGGCATGCACTGGGGTGCGATTCGCCTCACCGACGAGCCGCCCTTCGAGCCGCCCGAGCGCTTCCTGGCCGCCGCCCGTGCCGCGGGCTACGTCGACGACGACGCCTGGGCCATGCGCGTCGGCGAGACCCGGCCGATCTGACCGGGGACCGCAAGCACCTCGGGCTTCGCGCTCCGATGGACCCCGATTGCCCGCCCTGCTATTGCAAGTCGCCGAGGAGCGGCAGGGCAAAGTCGGGGCACGCATGAACGCTGGCTACCTGCGTCACGGACACGAGGTCGTCGAGCGGGAATGGCACTACATCAAAACCAAGCGCGGCTACCCCGAAGAGAAACGGTGGGAGCTCGCGGGCCTGGCGATCTCGGGCGGCGGCATCCGCTCGGCCGCGTTCGGGCTCGGCGTGCTGCAGGGGCTGGTGCGTATCGACCGGCTCGAGGACGTCGATTACCTCTCGACCGTCTCCGGCGGCGGCTACATCGGCGCCTCGCTGACCTGGTTCCTGCATCGGCCACGGGGCGAGAGGAGCTACGGCGTCAGGGCCGACGACTTCCCCCTGGGCCAGCGCATGCAGGGCGCGCGCCCGGCGCAGGACGCGCCGCGACCGCAGGACAACGCGATCCTGAACTTCATCCGCCAGCGCGCCAACTATCTGAGCCCGGGCCGCGGGCTCAACCTCGTCTCCATGGGCGCGGTGGTCCTGCGCAGCCTGCTCCTGGGCCTGATCGTCCACTTCCCGCTGCTCGCCCTGCTCGTCTACGGGCTCGACGAGATCTGCGTCCTTTTGGGCGCGACGAGCGCTCGCTTCGGCCTCTCGCTGCCGGGCGCCCCCGGGTTGTTCCATCTGTCCTGGCTGGCACTCGGGCTTGCGATCCTGTTCGCCTTGACAAGCGTCTTCTACTCCGTTGCGACCTACGTTCGCGTCGATGAGGGCAGCCGTTACTGGCTGCGCCTCGAGCTGCAGCGCTGGGCGGGGGTGGTCATCGCCCTGATGGTGGCGCTCCTGATGCTCGCGTCCCTGCCGCTCGCCGATGCGCTTTTGCGGACTTACGTGGTCACGCCCGGGATCGCCGCGGCCGCATCGTCCGGCCTCGGGGCGCTCGGCGGGCTGGTCCGCTTCTGGCTGGCGCAACGCCGCGGCCCCGAAACCGGCGGCGCGCTCTCCAGGCTGCTGGTATGGATCGCCTCCGCCCTTCTGCTCTACGGCATGCTGCTGCTCGCGTTCATTCTGGTGACCCGGGTGGAGCCGTGGGACTGGCTCTGGACGGTGGGGGTGGCGGTCGCCACGGGCTGGCTGGTCAATCTCAATTACGTCTCGCTGCATCGCATGTATCGCGATCGCCTGATGGAGACGTTCCTGCCCAATCACGAGAGCGTGCAGAAGAACTGCTGGGCGCCGGCCACGGAGGCCGATCGAGCCAAGCTCAGCGAGATGTGCGGCCCGGAGGCCCCCGGGCCCTATCACCTGATCAACACCAACGTGATCCTGACCGATTCCAACGATTCCAAGTTTCGCGGTCGTGGCGGTGACAGTTTCCTGCTCTCACCCTTGTTCTGCGGCAGCGACGCGACCGGCTGGCGCGCCACCAGGGAGTGGATGGACGACGGCATGACGCTGCCGACCGCCATGGCGATCTCGGGCGCTGCGCTCAACCCGCGCACCGGCGTCGCCGGGCGGGGGCCGACCCGCACGCCGGCGCTCTCGTTCCTCATGCAGGTCCTGAACCTGCGCCTCGGCTACTGGGCGCGCCATCCCGATCCCGACCGCTCGCGGCTCGCGCAGCCGCCGAACTACTTCTGGCCCGGCATCAAGGCGGCGCTGGGCAAGGGGTTCCACGAGCTGAGCGGCGCGATCGAGCTCTCCGACGGCGGGCATTTCGACAACACGGGCCTGTACGAGCTGGTGCGGCGTGAGGTGGCGACCATCGTCATCTCCGACGCCGGGGCGGATCCCGGGTTCACCTTCGAGGATCTGGGCAATGCGATCGAGCGCGTGCGCGTCGACTTCGGCGTCGCGATCCGCTTCTACGATCCCGATGCCGACCTCGCGCGCCTGCTGCCTCGCGCAGCGGGCGACACGCTCTACGACCTGAAGTACGGGCTTGCCGCGCGCGGCTGGGCGCGGGCGCGCATCGACTATCCGAGCGGGCTCGAGGGCCTGCTGGTCTACATCAAGTCGACGCTCACGCGCGATCTGCCGGCCGACATCTACGCCTACAAGTCGGCCTACCCGGATTTCCCCGACCAGCCGACCGGCGACCAGTTCTTCGACGAGGCCCAGTTCGAGGCCTACCGGGAGCTCGGCTACCAGCTGACGCGCCGGCTCGCCGAGGAGACCGATGGCGGCGCGCGGCGCGCAACGGCGGCGTGAGGCGAGCCAGGCGCCGCGCAGGCCACGATCTCGGGTGCGATCGGCTCCAGATCGCGCAGCAAGCGGGCGAGCAGAGGCTCCAGGTCGAGCTCGCTCGGGCGGCCGTCCTCGAACAGCTCGTCCGATACGTTCAGGTAATCGGGATCGCCTTCGCGCCAGTAGAACGCCGCGAGCTGCACCGCCTTCGGCTTGAAGGCCGGCAGGGTGTTGTAATCCGCGCCGGGCGGGCCCGAGCGGCCCGCGATCCGCCGGCGCTCGCCGAGCCAGCCCTCGAACACGTAGAAGGCGTCCGAAGGCGGCAGGAAGGCGAGCTCGGGGTCAATCTCGCGCGCGGGCGCGGTGACGTCGTCCGCAGCGCGCCAGGGCGGATTCTCGCCCGAGACCAGATAGCGGGCGCTGTCCGGGTCCATGAAGGACACGGCGCGCCGGCGCGTGCGCCCCTCCTCGTGCGGGTAGAGCTCGTTCGAGCGGATCGCGACGTCGACCGGCAGGCGCCCGTCCG
>CAZXYL010000239.1:0-5028 GCA_964644915.1 uncultured Geminicoccaceae bacterium | reverse complement strand
GATGCGGAGCGTGCCGGCTCGGGCGGGCGACGGCAGCCGTGCCGAGGACGGGGACGAAGGGTTGACGGACGATCGGGAAGCGGCCTGGGTCGAGCTGTACCTGTTCCGGGCGCGGGCGGAAGCCGAGCAGCACGCCCTGGTGCTGGTGGCCATGGGCATCGACTGCCGGCTGCTGCCGCGGGGCCACGGCGTGGCGCTGGCGGTCGCGCGCGCCGACGTCGTCCGCGCGCGGCGCGAGCTCGAGCGCTATGCGCAGGAGAACCGGTGGCCGCGCCGGTCGTCGCTGCCGATGCGCTCCCTCGTCGAAGGGCTCGACGGCGTGCTGGCCTATGCCGCGGTCCTGTTCTTCCTCTACGGCGCGCCGCGCCGGCAGACGTTCGGGCTCGACTGGTGGGCGGCCGGGGTGGCGCAGGCGGGCGCGATCGGCGCCGGCGAGTGGTGGCGCACTTTGACCGCGCTCGGGCTCCACGCGGATCTGGGCCACCTGGCCGGCAATCTCGCCTTCGGCAGCCTGCTCGGCCTGCTTCTGGCGCAGCCGCTCGGGGCCGGCCTCGCGTGGCTGGCCATCGTCCTCGCCGGTGCCGCAGGCAACGCGCTCAGCGCGTTGCTGCATCCGGTGACCCATACCGCGGTCGGCGCGTCCACCGCCGTGTTCGGGGCGCTGGGGATTCTCGCGGCGCTCGCCTGGAGGCACCGGGCCTCGGTCTGGCGGCGCGGGCTGCGCCGCTGGCTGCCGCTCGCGGCCGGCGTGATGCTCCTGGCCTATCTGGGATTCGGCGGCGAACGGACCGACATCGGGGCGCACGTGACCGGATTCGCCGCGGGTGGCGCGTTGGGTGCCGGCCTCGCCTTTGCGGCACCTCGCCTGCCCCAGGGCGCCGGCGCCCAGCGCGCCTACGGCGCTACGGCACTGGCCCTGCTGGTGCTGGCATGGGTCCTGGCCCTGCGGGCGTCCGGCTAGGCTCCCCATCCCGCCCGATGCGGGATGCTCAGCGCCATCGCCACCAGGGCGCCGGCGACGAACCCGCCGAGGTGCGCGGCATAGGCGACGTGGCCGAACAGCGGCACGATCAGCCCGAACAGATTGATCATGACGAACAGGCCGGCGAGCGCCACCAGCAGCTGCTCGTTGCCCCCGAGCCAGACGCCGCGCCGATGCAGGATCAGACCGGCGCCGTAGAGCGCGCCCACGCCGGCCGAGGCGCCGACCAAGGGCACGCCGGGCGCCCCGCCGATCAGCCCATGCACCAGCGCCCCGCCCGCGGCACCGCTCGCGAACAGCATGAGGAACCGACCTGGCCCGAGGCGCCGCTCCAACACCTGCCCCATGACCGCCAGCATGACCCCGTTGAGGGCGATGTGACCGATCCCGCCGTGCAGCAGGCTGTAGGAGAAGGGCGCGATCACCAGCGACCACACCGGCCACCCGTCGGTCAGGTAGGCCACCGGGATGAAAGCGAAATGGACCAGGAGGAGACGCTCGAGCGCCGGCGGCGCCAGCAGCAGGGCGAGGTGGACCCCTGCCATCACGACCAGCAGCGCCAGGGTCAGAGGCGGCAGATTGATCACCGGCGGCCGCGTGCGGCCGGGCGGCAAGGCGGGACGATAAGCCATGACACCTTGAGATTGGGCGATGGTGCCCGGAAAGATAGGGCGCCGACGGCCCGGCTGCGAGGCTGCGCCCGCACCTGCGACCCCCTCCGGTGGCTCGGGTGCCGCCCGGCCGGGGCGGACGATCTAAGCGCGCGCCTGGTGCGTCTCGTCGACCGGGCCGATGATCTCGTAACGGTCGGCCACGCTCTGCCAGCAGCCGACGTTGAAATCGCCCTCGAACTTCTGGATCGCGGCGGCGATCACCTCCTCGATCGGGTGATCGGGCGAGACGTAGATCGTGGCCAGGCGGACCGCCTGCGGGTGCCCGGTGCTCGTGCTGATTTCCTTGTAGAAGACGACCTGGAACGGCTTCGATTTCAGCTGCCCGCCCATGAGATCGGAGAGCGAGACGATGCCGACCAGCTGCCTGCGCCGGTCGAACACGGGCAGGCGACGCAGCTGATGCCGGGTCATGATCTGCATCGCCTCGTCCACCGAGTGCTCGTCCTGGCAGCCGTGCACCGCGGTCGACATGGCATCGCGCACCTTGGTGGTATCGCCCCGCGCGCCCTCGGCCAGCGCCCGGACCACGAGATCCCGGTCGGTGACGACGCCCAGCACCTTCGCGCCGCTCGTGACTACCAGCGCGCCCACGTTCTCGTCGCGCATCTTGCGCGCGGCGCTGGTCAGCGAGGCCTCCGGGCGGATCGTCTGCACCTGCGTGGTCATGATGTCCTTGACCAGCATCATCTTGCCCCACGGCTGCAGGCGCCCCCGCAACGAGGTCGGTACCGGCGCCCTCTGCGTCCCACTGCCGGGATCAACGCCCCCGGCCGGGCACAAGGTCCCCGAGTTCGGCGATCGGACCGACGACGATGCGCTCCTCAGAGGGCGGCGGCGAGCCCGCCCAGGCGCACCGGCACCCGCCGGCGGCCCCACGCGCCCGGCGCGCCGTCGAAGACGCCGGCGCACGGCGTGGCGCACTCGCGGCACCGGCCCTCGTCGGTCAGGTTCCAGGCGGTGAGCGCGTACCAGTCGCGGCCGATCAGCCGCGCCCCGCAGCCGTGGCACCAGGTGGTCTGGGTCGCCTCGTGATGGACGTTGCCGGTATAGACGTAGCGCAGCCCCGCGGCGCTCGCGATCTCGCGCGCCCGGATCAGGGTCGAGGCGGGCGTGGCCGGCTTGTCCATCATCTTCCAGTCGGGATGGAAGGCCGTGAAGTGCACCGGCACGTCCGGCCCGAGCCGCTCCATCACCCAGGCGGCGAGCGCCTCGACCTCGTCCGGGCCGTCGTTCTCGCCCGGGATCAGAAGCGTCGTGATCTCGAACCAGACGTCCGTCTCGTGCTTGAGGTACTCCAGCGTCTCGAGCACCGGCTGCAGCCCGCCGGTGCAGAGCTTGCGGTAGAAGCCCTCGGTGAACGCCTTGAGGTCGATGTTGGCCGCGTCCATGGCGCCGAAGAACTCGACCCGGGGTGCCGGCGAGATGTAGCCCGCCGAGACCGCGACGGTCTTGATGCCGCGCTCGCGGCAGGCCGCCGCCACGTCCACCGCATACTCCAGGAAGATCACCGGATCGTTGTAGGTGAAGGCGACCGAGCGGCAGCCGCTGCGCAGGGCCGCGCGCGCGATCGCCTCGGGCGACGCCCGGTCGGTCAGCCGGTCGAATTCCTTGGCCTTGGAGATGTCCCAGTTCTGGCAGAACTTGCAGGTCAGGTTACAGCCTGCTGTTCCGAAAGACAGAACCGGCGTTCCGGGCAGGAAGTGGTTGAGCGGCTTCTTCTCGATCGGATCGACGCAAAAGCCGGACGAGCGCCCGTAGGTGGTGAGCACCAGCCGGTCGTCGTCACGCGCGCGCACGAAGCACAGACCGCGCTGCCCGTCGTGGAGCCTGCACTCGCGCGGGCACAGGTCGCACTGGATCCGCCCATCGGACAGCCGGTGCCAGTAGCGGCCCGGCACGCCTTCTATGACATCGTGATGCCGCATGAATTCGTCCGCGAAGCCCATGATCTCACTGGGTCAGAATATGGGATGCGGGTGTTCGGCGCACCATCTTCTGACGAGCCGAGGGGAGGCTCTGATGCGCGCGATTCGACCGCCGGCGGTGGCCGGCACGTTCTACCCCGAGGATCCCGCGCGGCTGCGCGCCATGGTCGAGGGCTTCCTCGCGGAGGGGGCGGGAGCGGTGGCCGCTCCGCCGCCCGGGGCCCTGATTGCGCCACATGCCGGCTACGTCTATTCCGGGCCGGTCGCGGGGCGCGCCTTCGCGGCGCTCGGGGCAGAAACCGCGCAGATTCGGCGCGTGGTGATCATCGGGCCGGCGCATTTCGTCCCCATCCGGGGCATCGCAGCACCCCGGGCCGAGGCCTTCCGGACGCCGCTCGGCGAGGTGGCGGTGGACCGGGCCGCGCTGAATGCGATTCTCGATCTGCCGCAGGTGATGATCGACGATCGGCCACATGGGCGCGAGCATGCGCTCGAGGTCGAGCTGCCCTTCCTGCAGCTCGCGCTGGGCGAGTTCGCGCTCGTGCCGCTGGTCGTGGGCCAGGCCGCGCCCCGCGAGGTGGCGGCGGTCCTGCACCGGCTCTGGGACGGCGAGAGGACGCTCGTGGTCGTGAGCTCCGATCTCTCGCATTACCACGACCACGCCACGGCGACGCGGCTGGACGCGGCCACGGCGGCCGCGATCGAGCGTCTGGACGAGCGCGCGCTCGGGCCCGATGACGCCTGCGGCTGGCTACCAGTTGCGGCTCTGTTGCTCGAGGCGAAGGCGCGGGCGCTCACGGTCGAGCGGCTGGATCTGCGCAACTCGGGCGATACCGCCGGGCCGAAGGATCGAGTCGTGGGCTACGGCGCCTGGTCGTTTCGGGCCGCCGCCGCTTGAGTTCAGTGCTCGCCGCGATCCTGTGCGCCGACGTGGTCGGCTACAGCCGCCTCATGGGCACGGACGAGCTCGGGACTGTCCTTCAACGCCAGCCGTGAGGTGCTGGACGAGCTGATCCGCCGGCACCACGGCCGGGTGTTTGGCGGCGCCGGCGTCATCGCCGAGTTCCCGAGCGCGGTCGATGCCGTGGCCTGTGCGGTCGAGATCCAGGCGGCGATCGCCAAGCGCCCCCCCTACAAGGAGGCATCACTCGAGCATCTGCTCGATGACCTGCGCAAGGCTGGCCTGACGGATTGAGAGGCGCAGGCTCGGCGCACCATCGCAGGCGGATGCTCCGGAGCCACCTCCCCTCCGCCACGAGAGGCTGACCCCGGTCGCCAGGATCTGCTAGCTTGAAGGCACTTTGGCCGGGCGGAGCCCCTGGTGATGGCCACCCTGAGCGTCGAGCGCCGGCTCGCCGCGATCCTGTGCGCCGACGTGGTCGGTTACAGCCGCCTGATGGGCGCGGACGAGGAGGGTACGCTCCGCGCCCTCCACGATTGCCGCGCC
>CAZXYL010000238.1:0-1536 GCA_964644915.1 uncultured Geminicoccaceae bacterium | reverse complement strand
CCGGAGGTCGTGCATGCGCTGCCCACGGGGCAGGACGCCGGGCTCGAGGACCTGCTGGTGGATGCGCGTATCGCTGGCGTGGCGTTTGCCGGGCCGCCCGCCGCAGCGCTCGAGATCAACCGCATCCTCGCGGCGCGCGCGGGGCCGATCCGGCCGCTGGTGGTGCACGCCGAGGGCGGCAGCGAGGCGGAACGCGCGGGCAGCCCGCTCGCCGGCGGGCCGCACTACCTGCACCGCTTCGCCAACGAGCGCTCGCTCAGCACCGACACCACGGCGGCGGGCGGCAACGCGTCACTTCTGTCGCTCGGCGAGGAGCAGGCGTACTGAAAAGGCTGCGATCCATGCGCGTTTTGGCGACAGCGCTGACGCATATTGGCGCCGTTCGGGCACACAACGAGGACACGGTCGCGGTCGGCGACTGGATCGAGAGCGGGTCCATGGTCGAGCCCGCGAGCTTCGAGCTGGAGGTGGTGCACCCCTTGATCTGCCTGGTGGCCGATGGCATGGGCGGGCACGCGGCGGGCGAGGTCGCGAGCCGCAGCGCGGCCGAATACCTGGTGAGCCAGGCGGCGCGCGCGACCGACGAGGACGCGCTCGCGAGACTGCTGCGGGAGGCCAACGTCGAGCTGTTCGAGCTGATGCGGGAGCGGCCCGGGCTCGCCGGCATGGGCACGACCGCGGCCGGGCTCGCGATCGGCGAGAAGGTCATCGTCTTCAACGTCGGCGACAGCCGGGTCTATCGGATCGAGCGGGACCGGCTCATCCAGCTGAGCACCGACGACACTCCGGGGCCCAAGCTCGAGAACGGGCGCACGGCCGCGTTCACGAGCAGTCTGATCACCCAGACGCTGGGCGGCGCGGCCATGCCCATGGACATCGAGCCGCATACGCTGGCCGAGCCGTGCGCGCCGGGCGCGCGCTATCTGCTCGCGAGCGACGGCCTGACCGATCTCGTCGATGTGACCGAGATCGGATCGATCCTGCAACAGGACAACGCCGACACCACCAGGGCGCTGTTCGAAGCGGCCATGGCGCGCGGCGGGCGCGACAACATCTCGATCGTCATGGTCGAGATCGAACCGGGAGGTGCCTGATGCTCAGGGTCTGGGGGCGGACGAACTCCGTCAATGTGCAGAAGGTGATGTGGGCGGTGGGTGAACTCGGGCTCGAGCACGAGCGGATCGACGCGGGCGGCCAGTTCGGCCGCGTGGACACGCCGGAATACGAGGCGCTCAACCCGAACCGGCTGGTGCCCACGATCGAGGACGGCGAGGTGGTGGTCTGGGAATCGAACGCCTGCGTGCGCTACCTCGCCGCGCGCTACGGTCGGGGCTCGCTCTGGCCCGAGGACCCGGCGGGGCGCGCCGGCGCCGACATGTGGATGGACTGGCAGCTGAGCCGGCTCCAGCCGGACATGACCGTCGTCTTCTGGGGCCTGATCCGCACGCCCGAGGACCGGCGCGACTATCCTGCGATCGACGAAGCCGCGAAGCGGGTCGGCGAGATCTGGCGCCTGCTCGACCGTCATCTGGCGAG
>CAZXYL010000237.1:0-5342 GCA_964644915.1 uncultured Geminicoccaceae bacterium | reverse complement strand
GCGCCGACGCATTGACCTTGGCCGATCTCGGCATCGCACCGACCCCGGTCGAAGCGATGTGGCCGACGTATCCCGGCCAGCATTGCAGCGGCTCGGCCGCTTGAGGCCCGGTGAGGCGGTTCTGCCGCCGCCACCCCCGCTTAGCCGCGTCGCGCTTCACCCTGGAATCAACCAGGGGTGGTTTCGCGCTGAGGCCCTCTCCTTCTCCTGAACCCTGTCTGTCTTCAGCGCGACCGAGCGCCGGGGTCCGTTCCCGTCAGCCGACGAACTGCGGCATGACCAGGCGCGGCAGGAGCAGGCTGATGCCCGGGACCAGGATGATGAGCAGGAGCACGGCCAGGAACAGGCCGTAGAACACGAGCATCTGCGGCATCACGCGCGAGACCCGCTCGCGCCCGATCGCGCATGCCAACAGGAGGCAGAGGCCGTAGGGCGGCGTGATCAGGCCCATCGCCAGCGTCATCACCACCACCAGGCCGACATGGATCGGGTGCGCGCCCGAGACCGTCACCAGGTGGTCGACGATCGGCATGAAGATGATGATCGCCGGGATCGCGTCCATGAACGTGCCGACCGCGATGAAGATCAGCGCGATCGCGAGCACCGTGAGCGTGGCGCTGTCGGTCAGCCCGCCGGCGAGCTCGCCGATCGCCTGCGGCGCCTCGAAGAACGCGAGCAGCCAGCCGAACACGGTCGCGGCCGCGACCGCGAGCAGCGGCTGCGAGTAGAGCACGGCGGCGTTCGCGAGGACCGTCGGCAGCTCGGCCAAGCGCGACGACCGGTAGACGACGAACATGAGGATCAGGACGTAGACGGTCGCCACCATGCCGGCTTCGGTCGCGGTGAACTTGCCCGAGAGCACGCCGCCGATGATGATCACCGGCACCAGGAGCGGCAGGAAGCCCGCCTTCCAGGCGCTCCAGAATTCGCCGAGCGTCGCCCGCTGCTCGGCCGGGTAGTCGTGGCGCCAGGCGTACCAGTAGCTGTAGCCCATCTGGGCGAGGCCGACGAACGCGCCCGGGATCGCCCCGGCCAGGAACAGGCCGCCGATCGAGACCCCGCCCATGGCGCCATAGATGATCATCAGGATCGAGGGCGGGATGATCACGCCCATGGTCGAGGACGCGGCGGTGAGCGCGATCGTGAACTGCTTGTCGAAGCCGCGCCTGACCATGGCCGGGATCATGACGCTGCCGACGCCCGCCGTGTCCGCGGTCGAGGAGCCGGACATGCCGGCGAAGATCATGCTCACCACGATGTTGATGTGGGCGAGACCGCCGCGGATGTGGCCGACCATGACCTGGGCGAGGCGGACCAGGCGGTCGGTGATCAGGCCGCTGTTGAGCAGCTGGCCGCACAGCAGGAAGAACGGCACCGCGAGCAGGGTGAACGAGTTCAGGCCCTGGAACATCTGCTGCACGACCAGGCTCGGGCGCAGGCCCTCGGCGTGGACCACGATCAGCGACGAGAGTGCCAGCGAATACGCCACCGGCACCCGGATCACGATCAAGGCGGCAAAGCTCAGGAACAGCAGCGCGACGGGATTCATGGCCCCTGGACTTCCGGTTGCTCGCGCCGATCGTGCCCGCCGAGCACCTCGAGCAGATGCTCGATCGTGAACAGGGTGATGGCGAGCCCGGCGACCGGAAACGCCGCGAACACCCAGACCATCGGGTAGCCCATCATGGGCGTGAAGCGGCGCATGCCGGAGAGCGTCATGCCGAGGCCGAAGTAGAGGAGGACGAGCGCGAACACGAGGGTGAGCAGGGCCACCAGCACGCGGAGCGCGTGGTCGAGCCCTGCGGGCAGTGCCGGCAGCACCTCGACCACGAAGTGCGCCCGCCGCCTCGCGGCGACCGAGGCGCCGAGCAGGACCGACCAGACGAAGGTCATGACCGACCACTCGGACGGCCACATCAAGGGGTGGGCCAGCACCTGGCGGTAGATGACGTCGACCAGCACGACCAGGGTGAAGGTGGCGAGGCAGAGCCCGGCGAGGTAGGCGAGCGCCGCCTCGATCCAGGCGTTGATGCGGCCGAGACGGGTCAGGGCACGCGACAGCGCCGCGCCGGCCTCGGGACTGATCATGGCGCGCGCGTTGCGTCAGGCTGCCGGTGGGCCCACCGGCACAGGCGCCGGGCCGCCGCGCGCCGACCGGCGGCGGCTCGGTCCGGCCCGGCTACGACCGCAGCTCGCGGATGCGCGCCACCACCTCCTGCATGCCGAGCTCGCCCGCCACCTGGTCCTGCAGCGGCCCCAGGCGCTCGACGAACGGGCCGGTGTCGACCTCGTTCACCTGCACGCCGTACTTCTCCTTCATCTCCTCGACGAACCGAGCGTCGCTCTCGACCACGAAGTCGACCACCTGGTCGGTCAGATCCTTGCCCGCCTGGTCGAGCGCCGCGCGCGCCTCCTCCGGCAGCGCCTGATAGGCCTCCTCGTTCATGAACATGAACGCGATCAGCCACTGGTGCCCGGTCAGCGAGTAGTAGGGCGCGACCTCGTAGTGCTTGTTCGAGGCGTAGACCGCGGCCGCGTTCTCCGCGCCTTCGACCAGGCCGGTCTGCATGCCGGTGTAGACGTCGCCGAACGGGATCGACACTGGCAGCGTGCCGAGCTGGGTCCAGACCTGGGACTCGATCGGCGACGCCATGACCCGCATCTTCATGTTGCCGAGGTCGTCGACGGTCGCGACCGGCCCCTTGTTGTTGTAGACGTTGCGCGCGCCGGCGGTGAAGGTGGCGATGCGGCGCAGGCCGAGCCCCTTCGAGGCGATGATCTCGTCGATCGTCGCGTTGAACTGCTCGTCGTTCAGGACCCGCTTGAAGTGGTCGAGACCGCTGAACAGGTAACTGACGCTGAACATGCCGAGCTCGGGGACGAAGGTCGCGGCATTGGCCGCTGCGGCGATCGACATGTCGAGGTTGCCCGCAAGCACCTCGTCCAGCATCGCCATCTCGTTGCCCAGCTGGGCGCCCGGGAAGATCCGGACCTCGTAGGCGCCGCCGGTGGCGTCCTGCAGGCGCTCGTTCAGAAGCTTGCCGGCCTCCTGGTAGCCGTGCGCGGTCGGCTGATCGTGGCCGAGCCGCAGCACCTCCTGCGCCGAGGTGGTCGTGACCAGCCCGGCGACAGCGCACGCCGCGGCCGGAGCGAACAGAAGCTTCCTGATGTCCATGTCAAGCTCTCCCCACAGGTGTTGACGTTATCGGGCACGCTCCCCGGACGCCCTCGCCGTCAGCGGACCGCCCCCCGCGCGGCGACCGGCCAGGCGACCTCGACCCGCTGGCCGCGGATGCCGTAAACCTCGTCCACCATGTTGCTGACCACGCAGCAGTGGTTGGGCACGACGTTCACGACGTCGCCCACGCTCGGGCGCTCGGGGCAGCGCGACAGATCGACCACCGCGTGCTCTTCCGACAGGCTCGGGATCACCGCCTCGGGGTACTCGACGATCTGGCCGTAGTTCTGGATATAGTACTGGTCCGAGGTGAGGATCTTGGAGCCGGCATCCAGGACGGCGCGCTCCGGCGTCGGCCGGCTCACCACCGTGGCCCGGACGCGCATCGCGCAGTCCTCCAGCGTCGCCACCCCCGAGGCCAGCATCATCGCGTCGTTGTAGACGTAGGTCCCGGCGCGGTGCTCGGTCAGCATCGGGAAGTCGCCGACGGCCGGCAGCGCCGGCGTGCCGCCGCCGGAGACCACCGGCACCCGGATTCCCGCCCCCTTGAACAGCTGTAGCGCGTAGGCGAAGAACTCGGCCGTGCCGGGCGCCTTGTTCGGGTAGGTCATCAGGCCCTCGAACTGCATGCGCGGCATGTCCATGACGAGCCGGGCTAGCGCGAGCGCCGCGTCGGGCGTCTGCACCCCGTTCCGCCCGAAGCCGGTATCGCACTCGAGGAGGAAGCGGACGTCCGTGCCGTGGCGGACGGCGGCCTTGGACAGGCCGCGCGCCACCACCTCATTGTCGAGGACGACCGCCAAGCGACCGATCCGCTTGGTGAGCGCCATCAGCCGCTCGGTCTTGGCGTCGCCCAGGATGTTGAAGGTCAAGAGGATGTCGTCGCAGACGCCGGCGTCCACGAACACCTCGACCTCGCCCAGCTTCTGGCAGGTGATGCCGACCGCCCCGGCCTCGATCTGGCGCCTCGCCACCGCCGGGATCTTGTGGGTCTTGATGTGCGGCCGGTTGGCGAGGCCGTGCCGGTCGAGGTGGCGCTGCACCCGCCGGATGTTCTCCTCCATCACGTCCAGGAGGATGGTGACCGCGGGCGTATCGAGTTGAGCGATCGTGTCCATTCAGCATCCACCCACTTGAAAGCCATCCGGTCTGCCGACGCGGACGCACAGGGTCCCGGAAGCCGAGCCGCGCCATCACCGCCTCGGCACGCGCGTTGACGGCCCGCCAGTCGATCGTGCCCAAGTGCGTGCGCGCCAGCGGCCGAGGAACAGGTTCTCGGCCACGGTCAGGTGCGGCGCCAGCATCAGCTCCTGGTGAATCACCGCGACGCCGAGCTCGATCATCTGAGTCGGCGAGGGGCGGTCGACGCGCTGCCCCGCCATCCGGATCTCAGCGCGATCGGTGTGACATGCGCCGGAGAGGATCTTGATCAGGGTCGACTTTGCTGGTCCGGGTATGGACACGAGTGCGGCCGACATCGCGCAGCGTTCCTCAGCACACGTCGTCACGTATGCGCAGCCGCGAAGTGCGTGACCACACAAGCTGCTGAGGAACGCAAGGCATGGAACGGCAGCCTCCCTGTGAATAATAATATTATATTATAATATGCTGATTGTCAATCGTCCTCGGGCGGCGTATGTGCTGCTGGCATGATGAGCTATCACCCGTCCGGCCTGCGTGCCGGCTCTGGCAGGAAGCGCAACCTCTTTGCCCACGTGGTCGAGGCGTTGGGCAGCCAAATCGTGCGCGGCGAGCTCAAGCCGGGCGAGCCGTTCCCGAGCGAGGCCGAGCTCGGGCGCGAGTTCGGCGCCAGCCGCTCGGTTGTGCGCGAGGCGGTGAAGTCGCTCGCCGCCAAGGGCCTCTTGGAATCGCGCACCCGCACCGGCATCCGCGTTCTGCCGCCGATGCACTGGAACCTGCTAGACGTCGAGGTGCTGGGCTGGCGCTACGGTGCGATGCCGCCCCTGCAGTTCTTCCGCGAGCTGTTCGAGATCCGCTGGATGATCGAGCCGCAGGCGGTCGCGCTGGCGGCCGAGCGGGCCACCGCGGACGACCTCGCCGAGATCGCAGACGCCTATGTGGCCATGGTGGCCGCGGACCCTTCCGGCAACACGGCGATCGAGGCCGATCTCCGCTTTCACCGCGCGATCCTCGCCGCCGGCCA
>CAZXYL010000236.1:0-21912 GCA_964644915.1 uncultured Geminicoccaceae bacterium | reverse complement strand
CTGCGCGAGCGGCTGTTCGATGCGCCCTACTACCGGCTGGTGCACGCCGAGGCGGACGGCCTGCCGGGTCTCGTGGTCGACCGGTTCGGCGACGTCCTGGTCTGTCAGCTCAACACCGCCGGCATGGACCGGCTCGAGGCGGGCATCCTGGAAGCGCTCGACCGGCTCGTGTCACCGCGCGCCGTGGTGCTGCGCAACGACAGCCCGGTGCGCGAGCTCGAGGGGCTGGCGCTCGACGTCAAGCTGGCGCGGGGCGAGCTGGAAGGGCCGGTCGAGCTGGTCGAGGACGGCATCACCTTCCTGATCGACCCTAGAGAGGGCCACAAGACCGGCTGGTACTACGATCAGCGCGAGAACCGGGCGTTCGCCGCCCGGCTGGCGCGCGGGCAGCGGGTGCTCGACCTCTACAGCTACAGCGCCGGTTTCGGCCTGCACGCGCTCGCGGCCGGGGCGGCGCAGGTGCTCGCCATCGACCGCTCGCAGCAGGGGCTCGACCTCGCCCGCGCGAGTGCCGAGCGCAACGGCTTCGCCGGGCGGCTCCTGGCCGAGCGGCACGACGTGTTCGGCGCGCTCGAGCGCCTGAGCGTCGAGCGCCAGCGCTTCGGCGTCGTGATCGCCGACCCGCCCGCGTTCGTGAAGAGCAAGCGCGATCTGAAGCCCGGCCTGCGCGGCTATCGCAAGCTGGCGCGCACGGCCGCCGCCGTGGTTGCCGAGGAGGGCTTCCTCGGCATCGCCTGCTGCTCGCACAACGTGCCGCTGGACGACTTCGCGGCCGAGGTCCGCCGCGGCCTGCGCGACGCCGGCCGGGGTGCGCGTCTGCTGCGCCAGGCGGGCGCCGGGCCGGACCATCCGATCCATCCGGCGCTGCCCGAATCCGCTTATCTGAAGTTCTTGATGTACGCTCTCGACTAAAGAACTGAAAACTCTGACGAAGTATTGGTCGGGCACTATCTCGCGCTCGCCTTATCGCGCGATAGTTGTTGAAATTACAAGGCGATAGAACATAATGGTTTATATCTGGATTTGAGGGGACCGGTAAGCGACCATGCGCTCGCTCGCGGATCGAATCGCCGAAGCTGCAGCCACACGGCGCGCTTTGGCGCATGAATGCCTCGAAGCTGGCGCGATAACGCCTTGCGAAAGCCTGCTGCGCTGCTTCGAGGAGCTCGCGCGGCGCTTCGAGCGGCCGTACTCGAGCGCCGAGATCAAGGCCGCGGCACCCCCGACCGGTGCCGGCATGACCCTGGGCTGCCTGCTGCTCGCCGCCGGCCGGCTCGGCTTCAAGGCCAAGGACGTCAAGCCCACCCGCCGCAACCTGGCCCAGCTGCCGGTGCCCTTCATCCTGGTGGGCGAGCGCCCCGGCGAAGGCTGGCTCGTGAAGTCGCGCGTCAAGGACCATCTGGTGCTGACCGATCCGGCGAGCGGGCAGAGCTCGGCGCTCGACCTCGCCACCGCCGCCGGGATGGCGACCCGCGCCGTCCTCCTCAAGCCGCTGCAGCAGGCCGACCGGCAGGCGAGCTGGCGCCACGGCATCCTGCAGCGGCTGCGCCCGGTGCTCTGGGAGCTCGGGCTCGCGTCCGTGGTCATCAACCTTCTGGCGCTGGCGACGCCGATCTTCCTGATGACCGTCTACAACAAGGTGATCAACCACGGCGCCTTGCAGACCCTCGACGTTCTGGCGCTCGGCATGATCACGCTGTTCCTGTTCGAGTGGGTGCTGCGCGCGCTGCGCGGCTACATCGCCAGCCACGCGGGCGCCCGGCTCGACGCCGCGCTCGGCAGCGAGGTCGTGCATCACCTGGTCCATCTGCCGCTGCGCACCTTCGAGACCGTGCCGACCGGGCAGATGCTCGAGCGCACCCGCCAGCTCGACCAGATCCGCCAGTTCTTCACCGGCCAGATGCCGCTGCTCCTGGTCGACCTCGCCTTCGTCGGGCTGTTCCTGCTCGTGCTGTTCTATCTCGATGCGCGGCTCGGCTGGATCACCCTGGCCGCCATGCCGCTCTTCTGGCTGCTCTCGCTGCTCGCCCGGCGGCAGCATCGCGGCCTCGTGGAGCGGGGCTTCGGCGCGGCGGCGGCCAAGGCGTCGAGCCTCGGCGAGACGATCAGCCAGGCGCTCACGGTCAAGGCGCTCGGGCTCGAGCCGGACATGGAGCGGCGCTTCAAGGAGCGCCTCGCCGAGAGCGCGTGGACCGCCTTCCGGGCGAGCCATCTCGGCTCGCTGATCGGCAGCTCCGGGCAGGTCCTGCAGCACCTGGTGGCGCTGCTCATCGTCTACGTCGGCGCGCGCGCCATCATCGCCGGCGACATGTCGATCGGCGCGCTGATCGCGGCCACGATCCTCGCCGCGCGGGCGCTGGCCCCGATGCGCCAGCTGGTCGGCGCCTGGCAGCAGCTGCACGGCGTCCGCGACGCCTTCGCGCGCCTCGATCAGCTCATGACCGAGCCGATCGAGCTCGCCCGCGCGCCCGTGCCGGCGCTGCCGATCCAGGGCCGCATCCGCTTCGATCGCGTCACCTATCGCTACGCCGACGACGGCCTGCCGGCGCTCCAGGGCATCGACCTCGAGATCGAGCCGGGCCAGGTGCTGGCGGTGATCGGCCCGCCGGGCTCCGGCAAGAGCACGCTCGCCAAGCTCCTGCTCGGGCTCGACCGCCCGGCCTCGGGGCGCGTCCTGATCGACGACATCGACGTGCGGCTGCTTTCGCCCGCGGTGCTGCGCCAGCAGATCGGCGTGGTGCCGCAGGAGGTGCAGCTGTTCTCGGGCACGATCGCCGAGAACATCGGCATGGGCGCCGCCGATCGCTCCTTCGAGCGGGTCGTCGCGGCTGCCAAGTTCGTGGGCGCGCACGAGTTCATCCAGCGCCTGCCGCAGGGCTACGAGACGCGGCTCTCGGAGCGGGGCGGCGGTCTGTCCGCCGGGCAGCGGCAGCTGCTCTGCATCGCCCGCGCCCTGATCCGCAACCCCCGCATCCTGGTCCTCGACGAGGCCACCAGCGCGCTCGACGCGCTCACCGAGGAGGCCCTGCTCGCCAGCCTCAGGCGCGCCTCGCGCGGCCGGACGCTGATCATGGTCACCCATCGCCTGGCCGCCCTCGCGATCGCGGACCGCGTGCTCTACCTCGCGGACGGGCAGGTCGAGCGCGCCGGCACGCCGGGCGAGATCACCGCCTTCGTGCGCACGCGCCACGCCCCCGTGACAGTGCTCCGCCCGCATCTGGCCTCGGTGTGATCATGTTCTCGCGCTGGCACGATGCCCTCGGCGGCGACCGCCGGTTCGCAGAGTTCCTGCCCGATGCCGAGGGAATGATCGAGCGGGTGCATTCGCCGCTCGCGGGCGTGCTGATCCTCACCGTCGCGACCGCCTTCGGCGGCATGCTGGCCTGGTCGGCGCTCGCCGAGGTGGAGCAGGTGGTGCATGCCGCGGGTAAGGTCGAGCCGGCGAGCCGGGTCAAGGTGATCAACCATCCGGACGGCGGCCGCATCGCGCAGATCCACGTCCGCGAAGGTCAGAAGGTCGCGGCCGGCGAGCCGCTGGTGACGTTCGATTCCGAGCTGGTGCTGACCGAGCTCGCCGAGTTGCGCGGTCGCTGGGAGGTGAGAAGCGCGGAGGCGAGCCGTCTGGCCGCCGAGCTCTCCGGCGGCGAGCCGGTCTTCGATCCGGAGGTCGCGCGGCCGCGCCCCGATCTCGTGGAGGAGCAGACCTCGCTCCTGGACGAGCGGCGCCGGGCGCAGGGCAGCCGCACCGAGACCCTGGCGCAGACCGTCGAGCGCCGCGCGAGCGAGATCAAGTCGCTGGCAGCGGAGCTCGCCCGGCTGCGCAACAGCCACGCGCTCCTCAAGCAGCAGTATGAAGCCGTCCTGGCGCTGGCCGAGAAGGGCCTCTATCCGCGCCTGCGACTGGTCGCGGTCGAACGTCAGCTGAGCGACCTCTCGGGCGAGATCGTCAAAGGGCGCGAGGGGCTTCATGCCGCCGAGGCGGCGCTCGCCGAGGCGGAGAGCCGGCGCGAGGGGTTGGAGCGCGAGTGGCGCTCGACCCTTCTGGCCGAGCTCGCGAACACCCGAGCCGAGCGCGACCGGCTGGCCGAGACCCTCAAGCGCCAGCGCGCGATGTTGCGCAACCTGATCGTGCTCGCGCCCGACGACGGCATCGTCCAGGACCTGCTGGTGACCAGCGCCGGCCAGTCGGTGGGCTCCAATCAGCCGCTCATGAAGGTCGTGCCGACCGGCGGCGGCCTGGTGATCGAGGCCCGGGTCGATAACCAGGACATCGGCTACGTGCAGCTCGGGCAGCCCGCCCGGGTCAAGGTGCGGGCGTTCGATTTCCTGCGCTACGGCGCGCTCGAGGGCCGGATCGAGCGGATCGCACCGGATGCCAATGCCGACCCGCGCACCGGGGCGCTCACCTACGAGATCACGATCCGCACCGAGCGGGCGGAGGTCGCGGCCGGCGAGGAACGCTTCAACGTGGTTCCGGGGATGGCGGTGGACGTCGACCTGCTCGTGGGCGAGCGGACGATCCTCTCCTATCTCACCGACCGGATCTTCCGCGTGAGCGACGCCGCGTTCCGTCAGGGCTGAGCGGCGCGGCGCTCCTTCCTGTGCCCGCTCATGCCGACGACCGCCGGCCCCTCGGGGGTCCTGGCGATGGTGAAGGTCCGCTCGCCAAAGCCCGTGCACTCGCGCATGATGAAGCAGCGGTTGAGGCGGAACCGATTGCAGTCGTCCCCATCCCGGAACAAATCGGTATACGCGTAGCCCAGCGTCACGACCATCTGCTCATCGGTGTCTTCGAGGATCATCGCGCGCGTCATCCCCTCGAACTGCGGGTGCAGGCAGCGCCCGTTCTCCTCGATCGCGTGCCGCTCATAGTGCAGCTTGACCCAGTAGAGCAGGCCCGGCTCCCCCGCGAGATCCCAAAACGGGGTCTCCTCCGGGCGCACGCAGGCCGTGAGCACCAGCGCGAGCAGCGCGAACATCAACGTGAGCTTCCGCCAGCAGCGAAGCATCGATGGCGTCTCCGAACCCGACCGGGCCACCTCACGGCCCGAACAACAAGTTGACCGGCGAGCCCGAAGGTCAATATCGCCCGCAGGTCGCCGGCCGTTCATCGGGCGGGCAGAACCAGGCGAAATGCGGTGCCGCCGCCGTCCGAGTGCGCCAGCTCGACGTCCCCGCCGTGGGCGCGCATGATCTCGCGCGCGATCGGCAGACCGAGCCCGGTGCCGCCCGGGCGGGTCGAGCCGGAGAACGCCTCGAACAGATGGGCCCGCGCCTCGTCCGGAATGCCCTTGCCGGTATCGGCGACCTCGATCACAACCTGCTCGCCGTCCTGCCAGGCGGTGACGGAGGCCAGCCCGCCGTGCTCGGCCAGCGCGTGCTGCGCGTTGCGCCCGAGGTTCATGAGCACGCGGAAGAGCTGGTCGCGATCGGCGTGGACCATGACGTCGGGCGCGACCTCGTTGCGCCAGCGCACCGGCCCGGGCTCGGGCCCGAGCACCGCCTCGCCGACCTCGTCGACCAGCGGGCGCAGCAGGAACCGGGTCTTCTTCGGCTGTACCACCTGCGCACGGGCGAAGTTCAGGGTCTCGCTGCACAGCTTCGATGCCCGGTCCATGGCTTCGACAATGCGCGGCGCGACGTTGCGTACCTGCGGATCCTGGCTCTGCTCCAGCCGGTCGGACAGCAGCATGGCGCTGGCCAGGATGTTGCGCAGGTCGTGGTTGATCTTGCTGACCGCGGCGCCGAGGGCGGCGAGGCGCGTCTTCTGGGCGAGCGCCTGACGCAGGTCCTGCTGCATCCGTGCGATCTCGGTCTGCACCACCCCGATCTCGTCGCCACGTTCGGACGCGGGCAGATCCAGGCTCGGGTCCTCCGGCCGCCGCCGGAAGCCGACCACGCTCTCGGTGATGCGCCGCAGCGGCAGCACCATCAGCAGCTGGAGCGAGGCATAGACCAGCAGCGCGGTCAGGAGCGAGAGGATGATCGAGAGGTTCAGAATGCGCCACGAGTAATCGACCATGGCGTGCCACATCGCCTGCTCGCGCAGGCTGATGTCGACCAGGACGTCGGGATCCTGCGGCGACGCGCCGATCACGCGGATGGTGCGCTGCCCGCCATGCCAAAGCGCGCTGAAGGCGTTCCGGATGAGGCCGAGAGGCATGGCCTCGCGCAGATCGAACACCTGGTCGACCGATGGCAGCCGGCCCAGCATGACCTCCGCGGCCGGCCGGCGCAACGTGATCGAGAGCACCCCGGCGTGGCTGAGCAGCTGGTCCTGCAGATCCGGAGGAACGCCCAGCTCGCCCCCTGCCTCCAGCGAGAGCGTGGCGAGATGGGCCGCCGCGATCCGCTCCTGAAGGTAGACCAAACGGAAGCGCGAGATCGACGGGACGTAGATCAGGACCTCGCCCAGCAGCACGAACGCCATGGTCAGCAGGAGCAGTCGTGCCGAAAGCGAGCGAACCGACGCGGGCAGGCGAAGCGGCGTGGCCATCCGCCTGGTATAGCGGGAACGCCCCCGCTTCACAGCCATCCAGGCAGCCGAGGCCGCGAGTCCGCCTCAGCCGCCCGCGATCAGATGACGGGCCAGAGCCTCGACATCCCGGGCGGCCGGGGCCAGGGGATGGCGCGCGAGTAGCGGCGTCTGATGGCGGATCGCATCGGCGACCCGGGGGTCGCGGCGCAGGACGCCCGCAAGCGGCAGCTCGACCTTCAAGAAGCGCCAGCAGACGCGCGCGAGGCCGGCGTGGGTCTGGCGGCCGGCCTCGTGGGTCGGGGCGAGATTGACCGCGAGCTCGAACCGGTCCGCGCTGGCATCGGCCCGGCTCACCTTCATCAAGGCATAGGCATCGGTGAGCGCCGTGGGCTCGTCGGTGGTGATCACCAGGCGCGCGGCGGCGAGCGCGAGCAGGCGGCGCACGACCTCGTCGATCCCGGCCGGGAGATCGAGCAGCGTGAGCTCGTAGTCGGAGGCGAGCGCCTCCAGCTCCCGCAGCAGCCCGGCCAGGCGCGCGGGCTCGAGCGCGGCGAGCCGCCCGCAGCCGGAACGACCCGGCACGAGATCGAAGCCGCAGGGCTCGTGCCGGCGCACGGCGTCCTGCAGCCGGCAGCGCCCGGAGAGCACCGTGCCGAGATCGGGTCCCGGGTCCAGCCCGAGCTGGATGTCGACGTTGGCGAGGCCGAGATCGCCATCGAACAGGAGAACGCGGCGGCCGAAGCGGGCGAGCGCGTGCGCGAGCGTGATCGCGAGCCAGGTCTTGCCGACCCCGCCCTTGCCCGAGGCGATGGCGATGATCCGGCTCATCGGGCCGGCTCTCGCGTCGCGGCGGGAGAGGGAGCGCGTCCGGCGCGGAGACTGGCCGACGCGGCGCCCTGTCCGTGCAGGAGCAGACGCGCGAGCCCGGCCGGGCTGAGCGGGCAGAGGCCCCGGCCGATCGTCGGGCCGATGCCGGCGTCGCTGAAGGCGAGGCCGGCCTCCGCGGCCGCGAGCACCCCGCCCAGGCGGCGGGTGGCGTCGAGCCTGGTCACGAGCAGCCGCGTCGTGCCGAGCGCGGCGTAGGTGTGCGCGATCTCGTCGCAATCCGCGACCGCGAGCCCCGCGGCCAGCACCAGGATCGCCTCGGCCCCGCTCGCCTCGATCAGCCCCGAGACCCGCCCGAGGTCGGCCGGCCGGAACGGGTTGATCCCGGGGCTGTCGATCAGGACCAGATCGGCCGGGGCGGCATGGGTGGCGCGGCGCAGGCCGGAGAAATCGGCCGCGGCCTCGGGCTGGAGGCCGAGCGGGGCTAGGAGCGCTGCGAGCTGCTCGAGGCCCCCGGCGCGGGCGACGTCGGTCGTGATCACCCGGACCGTGCGCCGCGCCAGGATCGCCCGGGCAGCGAGCTTGGCGGTGGACGCGGTCTTGCCGACCCCGGGCGGGCCGCTGAGCAGGAGCGGCTGCGCCAGGACGTCCGGGAGCGGCGCGAAGCGGAACGCGCCGTGCAGGGCCTGGCCGAGCGCTCCGATCGGGTCCGCATCGGAGATGCCCGCGACAACCTCCTGAATACGCCCGCGCAGGCGCTCCGACAGCTCGTGGTGGTCGGCGAGCGCGGTGAGCCAGGCGGCTTCGCCCGCCGCAGGCGCGGGCGCCAGCAGCTCCGCGAGGTCGACGTCCTCGCTCTCGACCGCAGCGGTGATCCGGACGCCGCCGTCCTTCAGCTCCTGCGTCGCGACGATTACCGCATCCTCGCCGAGCGCGGCCCGGACCTTGGCCATGGCCTGCGCGGCGTCGGCGGCGGTGATGCTCTTGAGCCGCACCGGCGGAGCCTCGGCTCAGACCTGCCCGAGGGTGCGGATCCGGGCCTTCGGGTGGATCTCGTTCTGCGAGAGGACCACCGTGGCCGGGCGGAAGCGCTCGACGATCGAGCGGACGTAGGGCCGGATCGCCGGCGTGCTCACGAGCACGGGCAGCTGGCCGCGCATGGCGTGGTGCTCGAAGCTCTCGCGCAGCCTCGTGACGAACTCCTGCAGCTTGGACGGCGCCATCGCCAGCTGCCGCTCGTCGCCCTGACCGATCAGGGCCTCGTTGAAGGCCTGCTCCCAGTCGGGCGAGAGGGTGAGGATCGGGATGTAGCCCGCCTCGGCGGTGTTCGCGTTGCTGATCTGCCGGGCGAGCCGCGCGCGCACGTGCTCGGTGACGACGACGATGTTCTGGCTGCCGGCGAGCGCCTCGCCGATCGCCTCGACGATCAGCGGCAGATCGCGGATCGAGATCCGCTCTGCCAGCAGGGCCTGGAGGACGCGCTGGATGCCGCCGACCGAGATCCGGTTCGGCACCAGGTCGTCGACCAGCTTGGCATAGTCCTTGGGCAGCTCGTCGAGCAGCTTCTGGGTCTCGGCGTAGCTCAGGAGCTCCGCCAGGTTGTCCTTGATCACCTCGGTCAGGTGCGTGGTGAGCACGGTCGCCGGATCGACCACAGTGTAGCCGCGAAAGCTCGCCTCCTCGCGCAGGCTCTCGGCGAGCCAGGTCGCGGGCAGGCCGAAGGTGGGCTCGGTCGTCTCCTCTCCCGGCAGCGTGATCTTCTCGCCCTTGGGGTCCATGGCGAGCAGCATGTGCGGCCGCAGTTCGCCCCGCCCGGTCTCGATCTCCTTGAGCCGGATGACGTAGGTGTTGGCCGGCAGCTGGATGTTGTCCTGGATGCGCACCGGCGGCATGACAAAGCCGAGCTCGGTGGCGAGCTGCCGGCGCAGCGCCTTGATCTGGTCGGTCAGCCTGGGGCCGCCGCTCTCGCCGATCAGGCCGAGCAGCCCGTAGCCGAGCTCCAGGCGCAGCGGATCCATCGCCAGCGCGCTGCTGATCGGCTCCTCGACCGGCGCTATCGGGCGGTCCGCGGACGCGGCGGCGGCAGCGGACGCGGTGCGCCTGGACAGCCCCCAGGCGAGCCCGCCGCTCGCCCCGGCCAGGAGCAGGAAGGGCAGCATCGGCAGGCCCGGCAGGATGCCGAGGACGGCCAGGAGCCCGCTGGTCGTGGCGAGCGCGCGCGGATGCGCCCCGAACTGGCCGAAGAGCGCGCGATCGGCGCGATCGGAGATGCCGGCCTTGGCCACGAGCAGACCCGCCGCCATCGAGACGATCAGCGCCGGCACCTGCGAGACCAGCCCGTCACCGACGGTGAGGATGGTGTAGCTCTGAGCGGCCTCCCCGAAGCTCACGCCCATCTGCCCGACGCCGATGATGAGCCCGCCGAGCAGGTTGATGAAGGTGATCAGGAGGCCCGCGATGGCATCGCCACGGACGAATTTGGCGGCACCGTCCATGGCGCCGAAGAAGCTGCTCTCCTCCTCGAGCTGGCGGCGGCGCGTGCGCGCCTCCTGCTCGTCGATCAGCCCGGCCGAGAGGTCGGCGTCGATCGCCATCTGCTTGCCCGGCATGGCGTCCAGGGAGAAGCGCGCCGAGACCTCGGCGATGCGCCCCGAGCCCTTGGTGATGACGACGAAGTTCACGATCACCAGGATCGCGAACACGATCAGGCCGATGACGAAGTTGCCCTGCATGATGAAGCCGCCGAAGGCTTCGATGACGCGACCGGCGGCGTCCGGGCCCTCGTGCCCCTGCGACAGGATCAGCCGGGTCGAGGCGAGATTGAGGGCGAGGCGGAGCATGGTCGCGAGCAGCAGCACGGTGGGGAACGCGCTGAACTCGAGCGGCTTCTCGATGAACAGCGCCGTGAGCAGCACCAGCACCGAGAAGGTGATCGAGAACGCCAGCAGAAGGTCGAGCAGAAGCCGCGGCATGGGCAGGATCAGGACCACGAGGATGCCGATCACGCCCAGCCCGAGCGCGATGTCGCCGTGGCGCAGCGCGGTGCCGATCCGGCCGAGGAGCAGCCGCGGCTCGAGGCTGAGGTGACGCACCATGGGCGGTTTCAGCCCGCGCCGCCGGCCATCCTCTCGGCCACCATCCCCGGCGGCGGCGGTATGGCCACGCCCTCGTCGCCGTACTGGCGCAGCTTGTTGCGCAGGGTGCGGATCGAGATGCCGAGGATGGCGGCGGCGTGGGTCCGGTTACCCAGCGTGTGCTGCAGGGTCTCCAGGATCAGGTCGCGCTCCACGCCGGCGACGGTGCGGCCGACCAGGGGGTCCGCGCGGCCCCGGCTCTCGGTCTGGCTCGCGTTGCCGCGCGCCTGGAGCACGATCGCCTCGGGGCCGATCTCCGCGCCGGCGGCCAGGAGCACGGCGCGGTGCATGCAATTCTCGAGCTCGCGCACGTTGCCCTTCCACGAGTGCTGCTCGAGCAGCGTCAGCGCCGGGCGGCTCAGGGGACGCTCGGGCAGCCCGTTCAGCTTCGCGTATTTGGTGCCGAAGTGGCGGCACAGGGGTGCGATGTCCGCCGGCCGCTCGCGCAGCGGCGGCAGGTGCACATTGACGACGTTCAGGCGGAACAGGAGGTCCTCGCGGAAGCGGCCGGCCGCCACCTCGGCCTCGAGGTCGCGATTGCTGGTGGCGATCACGCGCAGGTCCACCTTGATCGGCCGCGTGCCCCCGACCCGGTCGATCTCGCGCTCCTGGATCGCGCGCAGGAGCTTGGCCTGCAGGCGCGGATCCATCTCGCTGATCTCGTCGAGCAGCAGCGTGCCGCCGCTCGCCTCCTCGAATTTGCCGATCCGGCGGGCGCTGGCGCCGGTGAACGCCCCCTTCTCGTGGCCGAACAGCTCGGATTCCAGGAGGTTCTCGGGGATCGCGGCACAGTTCAGCGAGACGAAGGCCTGCTTCGCCCGGCGACTGTGCCGGTGCAGGTAGCGGGCCAGCATCTCCTTGCCGGTGCCGCTCTCGCCCGTGATCAGCACGCTCGCATCCGAGGGCGCGACCTGGCGGGCCAGCGCCAGGAGCGCCTGCATGGCCGGATCGTGAAAGACGATCTCGCGCTCGTCCTGGCCAACGGCCTCCAGGATCGCCGCGATCAGCTCCGGGTCGGGCGGGAAGGGCAGGAACTCGCGAGCGCCGGCCTTGATCGCCGCCACCGCAGCCCGGGCATCGGTGCGGATGCCGTAAGCCACCACCGGCACGAAGATGTGCTGCGCGGCGAGGTCGCGGATCAGCCGGGCGATGTCGAGCTTGACGTCGACCAGCAGCAGATCGGCGCCGCGGCCGGCGCAGAGCTCCTCGAGGGCGTGCGCCGGCTCGACGACATGGCGCAGGGTCGCGCCGCGTTGCACCGCCATCTCGCTCGCGGCGGCCACCTGCGCATCACTCGAGCCGACGATGAGCACCCGCATGGACGCGATTCCTCCACAGCCGTGTGGCGGATGAGAATCTCACCCGTCGCTCTTGATGATTTCGGTCATGGTGACGCCCAGACGCTCGTCCACGACCACGACCTCGCCCCGGGCGACGAGGCGGTTGTTGACCAGGATGTCGATCGGCTCGCCCACCTTGCGGTCGAGCTCGACCACGGCGCCACGGCCGAGGCGCAGCAGCTGGCAGACCGGCATCGTCGCCTTGCCGAGCACGGCCGAGAGCTGCACCGGGATGTCCGAGATCGCCCCCAGATGCTCGAGCGCATGGCCGCTCCTGCCCCGCACGGCGGGCGGCCTGGCCCGCGCGCCATCCTCCGCCGGCACCATGTCGACCTCAGAGTCCGGCGGCGCCGGCGCGGGCGTGCCCGGACCCTTGGTGCTCTCCTCGCTCACTCGTCTGTCCCTTCCTGACGCCCGGCCTCGCCCTGCTCGGCGGCAGCCGGGTCGGCTGTTCGATTCGGCTCGTGCTCGCCTGGCGTATCGGCTTCGTCCGGCAGCCAGGCATCGACGACGGCGCGCGCTTCCGCTTCGAGGCGCGCGAGATCTCGTGCGGCAAGGCCATGGCGCCACCGCAGGCGGGCGCCGCCGGGCCCGAGGGTATCGTCGGCGGCGACCTCGAGCTCGCCCTCGAAGCCCGCCTCGGCGGCAACGCGGGCGAGGAGGCCGCGCCCGGGCGCCTCCAGCTCGGGCGGCAGGCGCAGCTCGAGCCGCGGCTGCGCATGCAGGCTGCCGATCACGCCCTGCAGCATGGTCTCCACGTCGGCGAGCGGGGCCAGCGCGAGCGCGCGCGGCGCCAGGGCCCGGGCAATCGCGAGCGCGAGCTCCTTGGTGTCCCGCGCTCGCGCTCGCACGGCCTCTCGATAGCCGACCTCGGCGTCGGCGAGCGTCCGGGCGATCGCCACCAGCGCGTCAGTCTGGCGCTGCTCGAGGCTGGCATGCAGCTCTGCGCGCGCGGCGCATGCGGCGTCCTTGGCCGCCTCGATGCGAGCCTCGGCGACCGCGGCATCGACTTGCGCCTGCGTGTAGGTCGGCTCCTTCGGCGTCTCGGGCGCGGGCGGCGCCGCCGGCGTGCGGCCGCCATGTGCCAGCTCGGCGAGCGCCGGCCACTCCAGACGAGCGCCGGTCCGACGCAGCAGCCGGCCTGGCCCGCGCGGACCCGCGACGGCCACCAGAGCCTCCTCTTGGTTCTCGAAGCTCTCCTCGATGACGAAGGGCGAAGCGGCCGGCATCTCAGTAGATCATCTCGTCGTCCTTGCCGTCGGCGAGGAAGACCTCGCCGTTCGCGGCCAGGTTCTTGGCCAGTGTGACCATCGCCATCTGCGCTTCCTCGACCTCGCGCACGCGCACCGGCCCGGCGGCCTCCATGTCCTCGCGCAGGATCTTGGTCGCGCGCTCCGACATGTTGCTGAAGAACAGCTCGCGCAGCCGCTGGCTCGCACCCTTGAGCGCGAGGCCGAGCTTGCTCTGATCGACATGGCGCAGCAGCATCTGAATGCCGGCGCCATCCAGCCTGACCAGGTCCTCGAAGGTGAACATGAGCGCCCGCACCTTGTCGGCCGCCTCCTTGTTGCGCTCCTCGAGCATTTCGAGCAGGCGCGCCTCGGTCGAGCGGTCGAGATAGTTGAAGATCTCGGCCATGACCTCGTGGTTGTCGCGACGGCTGGTGCGCGCGAGGTTGGTCATGAACTCCGAGCGCAAGGTCTTCTCGACGTCGCTCAGGATCTCCTTCTGCACGACCTCCATGCGCAGCATGCGCATGACGACCTCGATCGCGACATCGTCGGGGAGGTGCGCGAGCACGCGTGAGGCGTGGTCCGGCTTGACCTTGGAGAGGACCACCGCGACGGTCTGCGGATACTCGTTCTTCAGATACGACGCGAGCACCGCCTCGTTGACGTTGCCGAGCTTGTCCCAGACCGTGCGACCGGCGGGGCCGCGGATCTCATCCATGATCGTGGTGACGTGCTCCTGATCGAGGAAGCGGCTGAGCATGCGCTCGGCGCTCTCGTAGGTGCCGATCAGGGAGCCCGCCCGGCCGAAGCGCTGGCCGAACTCGCGCAGCGTGCTCTCCACGACCTCGCCGGGGATGATCCCGAGCGCCGCCATCGCCTGCGTGACCTCCTTGATCTCGTCGAGCTCGAGGCGGGCGAACAGCTTGCTCGCCTGCTCCTCGCCGGCGGCGAGCATGAAGATGGCCGCCTTTTGCGGGCCGGTGAGACGCTCGGCGATGGGGTCGGGCAAAGTCTCCCCTCCTCCTCAGGTCTCGTGCAGCCAGCTGCGCAGGATGCCCACGACCTCCTCGGGATAGGAGTCGACGGCGCTGGTCGCCTGCCTGATCAGGTCGGCGCGGACCAGTCCCTTCACCCGCCCGAGGTCGACGAGCTCCTCCTCCTCCGCCTCGGCCTGTGGCTGTTCCGGCCCGGGCAGCGCGGGCAGCGAGGCGGTGGGCGGGAGCGCCGTGGGACCACCCGCACCGGCACCGGCCAGGGCGGGCTCGGCCGGCGCCAGCAACTGCCGCACGGCTGGACGCAGGACCATCGTGATCAGCAGCAGCGCGACCAGAGCGAGGATGGCGAGCTCGGCGAGCTGCATCAGGTCGTGCTTGGTGAGGCCGAAGTCGAGCCATGGCTCCTGGATCTCCGGCAACGGCGCCTGGGCGAAGGGCATGTTGATGATCTGGACCACGTCGCCGCGCGCCGCATCGAAGCCCACGGCCGAGCGTACCAGCGTCTCGATCTGCCCGATCTCGTCCGCTTCCAGCTGGCGATAGACGAGCTCGCCTGCGGCGTCCCGCGAGACCCGGCCATCGACCAGGACCGCGACCGACAGGCGTCGGACGCGCCCGCCGAGCTGGGTGTGATTGCGGACCGTGCGCGAGATCTCGTAGTTGGTCGTCTCCTCGGAGCGCGCCCGGTTCTCGTTGCTGGTGCGACCGGCCGCGCCGCCCTCGGCGCCGAGGTTCGGCAGGTTGTTGGCGACCGAGACCGCATCGTCCTGGTCCTGCTCCGCGAGCTGGCTTTCCTCCTCGACCGTCTGCGTGCTGCGGACCACCTGACCTTCCGGATCGAACGTCTCCTGGGTCGTGGTCACCCGATCGAAGTCGATGTCGGCCGTGACCTCGGCGCGCACGCGGCCGGGGCCGAGCGAGCGCTCGAGCAGGTCCTCGATCGTGCGCTGCAGGCGCGCCTCGTAGGCGGTGCGGTACTCCTCCGCGTGGGCGGGGAGAATGGCTTCCGGGTCGTCGCCGCCGCGGGCCAGCAGCGTGCCCTGATCGTCGACCAGCGTCACCGCCTCGGGGCCGAGCCCCGGCACCGCGGATGCGGTCAGATGCTGGATCGCGGAGACCTGCTTGCGGCTGAGCCGGCGCCCGCCTGCCATGTGCAGCGTGACCGACGCGCTGGGCTCGATGGTCTCGCGACGGAACAGCTCGCGCTTGGGCAGGACCAGGTGGACACGGGCGGTGCGCACGTCGGCGAGGGAGGCGATGGTGCGCGCGAGCTCGCCCTCCAGCGCCCGGCGCAGGTTGATGTCGGCGAGCAGGTTGGTCGTGCCGAAGGCGCTGGCCTGGTCGAAGATCTCGTAGCCGACGCTGCCGCCGCGCGGCAGCCCGTCCTCGGCCAGCGCCATGCGCAGGCGGAGCGCCCGGTCGGCCGGGACCAGGATGGTGCCGCCATCGGCCTGGAGCCGGTAGGGCACGCCCAGCGCCTCGAGGCGGCCCACGATCTCGGCGCTGTCGCGCAGATCGAGGCCGGCGTAGAGCAGCGCGTGGTGCGGCTCGGCGACCCGGAACAGAAGATAGAGGAAGAAGCCGATCAGCCCCGCCGCGCTGAGCCCGAGCGCCACGACGCGCGCCGGGCCGAGATCGGCCAGCGTGCCCAGGAGGCGGCCCCCGCCCGTCGGGGTCGGGGCCGCGCCCTCGGCTTCCGCTCGCGCGGGGACTGAGGTCGACGACGGCTCCATCGGCTCTCGCACGTTCGGGCACGACGGCCCAACTGTGGGAGCCGGAAGCTAGACGGCGCGCGCTGAAGAAGAGGTTAAGCCCGGCAAGTCTTGCCTATGTGAAATCATCTCTCCGATTACTATCGACCGCGGCTGCAAGACGGCGCCGTCCCGGCGACCTGCCCGATCAGCGGAACTCCTGGATGCGGGTGACCCGCAGGCCGCCGAGCCCGTGCTTTTGGATCGCCTCCTCCCAGCCCAGGAACTCCTCGGTCGACAGATTGTAACGTCCGCAGGCCTCCTCGAGGGTCAGGAGCCCCGCGCGCACGGCGGCCACGACCTCGGCCTTGCGCCGCGCCACCCAGCGCTGGGTATTCGGCGGCGGCAAGTCGTCGAGCGTCAGGATCTTGCCATCCGGTCCGACGACGCGTCTCGGCCTGTCGTCAACGTGTTGGGTACTGTGGTCCGACATCAGCGTTTTCTCCAACCCCCCGCAATGAGGCTCATTTTGGCCAAGTATCCGCGTGGCGATTTAAGAAACGCCTAACCGAGAAAGTAAAAAATTTGTGGACTTGTGCGAGTTCACGAGTTATCGGCGTGACGATAGCTCATCGACTATCGCGTTATCCGGACGAGCTCGTCGAGCATTTCATCGGCCGTCGAGATTACACGCGCATTGGCTGAATAGGCGCGCTGCGTCACGATCATTTTGGTGAACTCGTCGGCCAGATCGACGTTGGCCGCCTCGAGCGCGGAGGGCGCGATCTTGCCGGCGCCGCCGCGGCCGGCCTCGCGCAGATTGGTGCGGCCGGAGCCGTCGGTCTCGGCATAGACGTTGCCGCTTCTCGGGTCGAGGGCCATCGGGTTGGCGAAGGTGGCGATCGGCAGCTTGTAGATGCGGCGCTGGGTGCCGTTGGCGAACGACGCGATGACGAAGCCGTTCTCGTCGATGCTGACGCCGTTCAGACGGCCGAACTGGACGCCGTTCTGATTGGCGAAGGCGAGCGTGAACTCCGCGCCGAACTGGGTCAGACCGTCGGACGCGTCCGGCGTGCCGAGATCGAGCGCGATCTCGCTGTTCTGGGCACCGTCGGCGTCCAGCCAGTTGATCCCGATCAGGGCACCGGCGGGCAGGATCGGCGCGACGTCGTTCGCGAGCAGCGTGCCGTCGCCGTTGAAGGTGACCTGGCCCGACGCGAGCAGGCCGTCGGGGTGATCCGCGGCCTCGACCTCCCCCGCTTCCGCATACATCTCCACGTTCCAGACGTTGGGCGTGGCGTCCTTGAGGAAGGCGACGGTGACGTTGCGGGAGCGGCCGAGGGAATCGAAGATCTCGAGCGTGTGCGTGAAGTGCGGCTCGACCCCGGCCGTGCCGCCGGAGCTGTGGAAGGTCGCCATCTCACCCGCGGCGTAGGCGCCGGCGACGGGCTGGTTGGCATCGAGATTGATGCCGAGCTCGATCATTGTGGTCGGCGTCGCGACACCATTGATCAGGCCGACGTTCACCGTCTGCGGCTGGCTGGGGTTGACGATCTCGCCGTTGTTGTCCAGCACCCAGCCCTGCAGATAGAAGCCGGCCGCGTTGCGCAGGTTGCCGAGAAAGTCCGACTGGAAGCTGCCGGCGCGCGTGTACAGCTGATCGCCCGAGCCGTCGGCGGCGGTGTTCACGACGAAGAAGCCGCGGCCGTCGATCGCGGCGTCCGTGGGCGAGCTGCTGGTCTGCAGCAGCCCCTGGCGCTCGATGTGGTAGAGCGTGCCGGCGCGCACGCCGCCGGGGTTGAAGGTGCTGGTCGCCAGCGAGCGCGTGACCAAGGTCGAGAACTGCGCCGCGGCGCCCTTGTACGCGACCGTGTTCACGTTCGAGACGTTGTCCGAGATCATGCCCATCGACTGGCTCTGGGCGGCGAGCCCGGAAACACCGGAAAACAGTGAACCGAACAGGCTCATGGCTGGGTCTCTCCGTTGCTGCCCGCGGACGTTCCGCCGCGGTGGGACTCGAGGCTCATGGGTATGGGTGGCGATCAGCCCGCTTGGGGTGCGGGCGCACGGATCGCTCTGATGGCTTCCGACGGCACCAGGACGCCGGCGACCGAGAGCAGGACGCGATCGCCCGCGAACTCGACGCCGTCGATGATGCCGCGAATGGTCGTGGTCACCGGAACCGGCTCGCCGCGTTCCCGGGTGGCGGCGATCTCGACCCGGTAGAGGCCCTCGGGCAGCGCCCGGCCCCAGGAATCGAGGCCGCTCCATGGCAGCTGGTGGGTCCCGCTCCGGCCGTCGCCCTCGATCGCGAAGACCGGCTCCCCGGCTTCGTTGCGGACCGTGATCGCGACCTTGGCGGCCGGCTGCTCCAGCCGATAGTGCAGCAGGGCCTGGTGCCCGGGGCCCAGGCGGATCGTCTCGCCGCCCGCCTCCGCCTCCGCGCCGAGATACTGGGTGCTGCGGGCGAGCTGATCGGCGCGCACCAGCGCCAGGAGATCGCCCAGCGCGGCGTTGGTCTTGATCGCCTGCTCGACCCCCGTGAACTGCACCAGCTGCTGCGTGAACTGATTGGCGTCCAGGGGTGCGAGCGGATCCTGGCTGGTGAGCTGGGTGGTCAGCAGCTTGAGGAAGGTGTCGAAGTTCTCGGCGAGGCCGATCCGGTCGGCGGCGCTGCGGGCAGCGGGCGGGTCGAGGCCGATGGGCTGGGTCTGCATCAGATGTTCCGAAAGCGGCTCAGGCGTGGATGTCGAGCAGGCGGACGGTGAGTGCGAGGGGGTCCGGCGGCGCCGTGCCTGCGAGGGAGCTCGAGGGGGTGTCGGAGACCTGCGCGGCCCCGTGTGCGCCGGCGGAGTCGTCTCGACCGTTCTGACCGCGCTCCCGGCGCAACGAGAAGCCGATGCCGCCCGAATCGAGGCGGAGCCCGGCCTCCTGCAGGCTGCGCTCGAGCGCCGGCGCATCCCGCTGCAGGAGCTCCAGGGTCTCGGGGCGCTCCGCGCCGATCACGGCTTTCATGGCCCCGTGCCCGGCGAACTCCAGACGGATGTGCACCCGGCCCAGCTCCGCGGGCTCGAGCTGCACGACCACCTGGCGGAGCTCGCGCGAGGCCGCGCGGACGATCTGGATCCCGATCTGACCCGCGACTCCCTCGCTCCCCGAGCGCGCCGGCAGGCTCGCCGGCGCCGGCGAGAACCGGTCGCTGCGCGCCGGCACCATTTCGCCCGGCTCGAGCTGCACGCTGGGGCCAGCGCCCGAGTCGGGCAGGCTTTCGCCCACGCCGCCTCGGGGCAGGAGCGCCTGCCGCGCGCTCGGATCGGAAAGCGGGCTCGCCTGCGGCCGCGCCGGGCTCCCAGGGATCACCTGCGGTCCCATCAACCTGCCCGGCGCAGCGCCGGGCTCCTGGCGTGGCGCCGCCGGCGTGCGTGGGGCGGCGAAAGCCGGTGCCGGCCGGGGCTGCGCCGCGGAAAGTTCCGGCAACGGATCCAGCCCGGCGAGCTGGGGCACGCCGCCCGGTTCGGTCGCGGGGCTCGCCTCCGGCCGCGGCGCGGGCACCGGGATCGCTTGCGAGGCCACGGGCTTGCCTGGGGCGGCGCCCGCTTCCTGGCCGGCAGGCGATGCGGCCGGCGTGCGCGCGACATCGAAAGCCGGGGCCGGCCTCTGCCGGGGCGCGGACAGCTCCGGCCCGAGCCCGTCCATGGACCGCGTGACCCCGGCTGCGGATCGGCCGTCGTGAGGGGCGATCGCCACCGCCTGCAGCGGCACATCCCCGGTCGGGGTCACGCCAGGCGCCGTCGCGGTGGCGGCCGGCAGGTCCGGGGCGAGGAAGCCGGCGTCGGGCTCGATCGACGTTCCGCCTGCCGCCTGGGTGCTGGTCGCCTCGTCCGGCCCGTGGCTGGCTCGCAGCTGGCCTGCGACGGCGCCTGCTGCGCGTGGCTGAGCGGAAACCGATGCCGGTCCGATGAGCACGGCGAGCAGGCTCGCGAACGGGTTCTGCGGCGCGCCCGCAGCTGGCGCGGCGCCTGCGGGCCGCGTCCCGACGATCGCTTCGAGGATGGAGAACGCTGGCTGGACGCTCATGACAGCGCAGGCCTTCGCAAGGCCCGTGCCACGGCTGTTCGCCCGCATGAGCGCTGGCTTCGCCCGGTGGGGCCGGGCTGGGCGTGCCGTACGATTCGGGCAAAATCTGCCGCGATGGCGGGCGTGCGCGCGCTTATTTGCCGGGCGGCCCGCAGCGGGCCTGCTGCGTCGATCCCGGCTCGACGCGCGCGTTCCGGCGATGCGCGCTCGCCGTCACTTCATCTCTAGTCTTCTCGGTAGATCTTCTCGCGCCGTTCGTGCCGCTCCTGCGCCTCGATGCTCAGGGTCGCGATCGGTCGGGCTTCCAGGCGCTTGATCCCGATCGGCTCCTGGGTCTCCTCGCAATAGCCGTAGCTGCCGTCCTCGAGCCGGCGCAGTGCCTCGTCGATCTTGGACAGCAGCTTGCGCTCGCGATCGCGGGCGCGGAGCTGAAAGTTGCGCTCGGTCTCGAATGATGCCCAATCGCTCATGTCGGCGAGACGATTGTCCTCTTCCTTGAGCTGACGCAGCGTCTCATTGGAGCCGCGAAGGATCTCCTCGCGCCAGTTCAAAAGCTTGCGTCGAAAATACTCCCGCTGGGCTTCGTTCATGTACGGCTCGTCCTCGGATGGACGATAAGCCTCGGAGATGAGGTCCGACATGCGTCCTCCACCGCCAAATCCAATTACGCCCGGCTCGGCACAACCTCCAGCGCTCCGTCGCCGCGGCTTCATCCGGGGCCTCCCGCGCATTTTTTGGCGGACTTCCCCTAGCTCAGCCGCGGCCGGCGCGCAAGCCGATCCTGACGTATCGCCAAACTGTGAAAAACTCGTGGCCGAAGGCGAAATCGGCGCGCTGGCCTCGGCGCGGCGGCCGCCGGCAGATTCTGCCGATCGCGCCGGGCGGCGTTTACCGGCGATTAAGGATGATGGGGCTATTGGGGACCGAGGCCCTGCCTTGCGGGGATGGGCGCGATGGCGTGGAGGGATCGCCCCTTGGAGGAGGAGCCGGAACTCGCGATCGCCCTGCGCTACGACCAGGGCGAGATGGACGCGCCGCGGGTCGCCGCCAAGGGGCGGGGCGCGCTCGCGGCCCAGATCGAGGGCATCGCGCGGGCGCACGGCATCCCGGTCCGCCGGGACGCCGATCTCGCCGAGCTCCTGGCCGCCATCGAGATCGATCGTCCGATCCCGATCGCGGCGTTCGCCGCGGTCGCGGAGATTCTGGCGCATCTTTACCGTGCCAACCCGCGCCGGCGCGAGCAGGAGCGGTCGTGAACGAGCGCGAAGCGTCGCGCACGCTGCCCGACCTGCGCCTCGAGCTCGAGGCGGCCGCGGCGCAGGTCGCGCTGACGCGGCGCGCGCTCGCGGGCGATGCCCTGCCGGAGATCGGCGATCTGCCGGCGCGGCTCGATGCGTTGCAGCGGCGCGTGATCACCGCCCCCGCTGCGAGCATCGCGGACCTGCGGCCCCTGCTGATCGCGCTGCTCGACGATCTGAGCTCGCTTCATGGCGAGCTCACGGCGCAGAAATCGGGGCTCGAAGCCCGTCTGCAGGAGGCAGGCGCGCGCCGGCGGGCCGATGCCGCCTATCGGCACGCCGACCAGGACCGCCGCTGACGCCATGGAGCTGCTGGACTATGTGCGCTTCCTGCTGGCGCTGGTCTTCGTCCTCGGCCTGATCGGGCTTCTGGCCTGGGCCGCCCGGCGCTTTCGCATCGGTGGCCTGGCGCCGCCCGCGGCGGCACAGCGCCGGCTGCGGGTGCTGGAGGTGGCGCCTTTGGATCCCCGCCGCAAGCTGGTCCTGGTGCGCCGCGACGACGTCGAGCATCTGCTGCTCCTGGGCCAGGACGGCAATCGGATCATCGAAGCCGCGATCCCGGTGGGGCGCGCCGCGGCTCCGGTCGAGCTCCCTGCGCGGCAGCGGGCGGGCGAATGAGGCGCTTCCTCCTCGCTGCGGCGGTCCTCGCGGCCTGGTGCGGCGGTGGCGGGCCGGCGCTGGCCCAGACGCTGAACATCGATCTCGGGGCGGGCGGCAGCATCACCGGCCAGCTGATCCGGATCGTCGCCCTGATCACGGTCCTGAGCCTCGCCCCCTCGATCCTGGTCATGGTGACCTCGTTCACCCGGATCGTGGTGGTCCTGGCCTTCCTGCGCTCGGCG
>CAZXYL010000235.1:0-7778 GCA_964644915.1 uncultured Geminicoccaceae bacterium | reverse complement strand
GACGTTGTCCATCTGGGCGTCGGTGAGCGTCATCGGCTCGCCCGCGTTGGCGGCGCCCACGCCCGCAACCAGCACCGCACCGGCGAACAGAGGCAGCAGGTTGGTGGCCATCTCGGATCCTCCTAGCTGTGAAGTGGTGAGCCCGCCGTTTCGGGGCGAAGCTCCAGGCGCCGATGATGTTTTCCGGCGCACGCCGCCAAAACAATTTGGACATCGGGATGACCTACCGAGGAGGTAGAGGCCCCGCTGGGGCTTTGCCGCTCTGGCGGTTCCCGGTCAGCGAGGAGATGCTGGTCGGCCGCCGGCGCACGGAATCGGGCTCTGTCCGAGCCGGCTTGGTCGCTGAAGCGGCAGGTCGAGACGAGCTACCCGGCGGGACCTGACCCGACGAACGCTGAGACGGCAACCGATGCTGTCCCGTTGGCGCTGGAGGCGACGGCGGTGGCCGTGGCCGTCCCTTTGGGTCCGGAGACGCTCACCTGACGTGCGACGGTGCCGTTCTGGACCGTGCCGCTGTCGCTCGCGGATTGGCCTTCCGCACCATCTGGTGGCACAAGGCCGAGCACCGGGTGCCACCACACGACCCGGGCCAGGTGCATCGGCAGATGTGAGAGGGCGCTGCCCGCCGTCACCTGGTCCATTTCGGCGTCCGCCAGAATCGTCGGCCCGGCGAGCGCGGGTGATGACGTCAATAGGAGCGCTACGAGCGCCACGCAGGATCCTTTCATCGGCTGTCCTCCTCGTCGCCGACCAGCCGCGCCCGCCTGCCGATGACGGGCGAGCTGACCGGATCTCGAGCATATCCCGCCAGGCGACGGGCCTCGATCTGGCAATTGTTGGTAGGTGTCTTCGCCCGTCGGACGTAGATCAGCTGGTTGGAGGGCGGGACTCCGGCGTGGGCCGCGCGGTCCGCTGTGGCGACGAGGGCCGTTGATTCAGTTGCGATCGATCGCCACGACCCATCCGACGCTGACGGCGACCGCGATATGGTCGTTGCTCCTCTGGATGCTGTGGGTACGGCCGAACACTCGGCTGCCGCTCCCCCCGACGACGGTTTGGGCGCCGGCATCGGTCCCGGAGCCGCAGCAGGCCAGGGCTCGGCTGACGCCGGTGCCGACCGCGACGTCGACCTTCTCGCCGCCGTGGGCCGTCGTCCGGGTTTGGGTGGAGGTGTGCGTGGAGTCGCCCACGGCGTAGGCCGTGCTGATCACGACGGCTCCGGCGGTACCGGCGGTGACCGCGTCCATCTGTGATGCGGTGAGCTCCAGCGGCGCCGCTTCGGCCGAAAGGGAACTCTCGGCGAGGGCCACCGCGGTCGTGGCACCGAGGGCCAGGGTGGACAGGAGCACAATGGTCTTCATTTCCCCTCTCCGTTCCGAGGGTGGCGCGGCAGCGCGGGGCTCCAGCTAACGGACGGACACGGAACGGGAGCTCGCGGCGGACGCGCCGGGGCCGGCGGACGCGGTGACGCTCACCTTGCCCTTGCCGTTCGCGCTGGCAGCGCTGGCCGTCGCGAGCGCCTTGCCGCCATTGCCGGCTGCTTTCACCGCGCGCGTGACCTGACCGTTGGTGACGGCGCCGTCGGCTTTGACGATGCCGCCGTTCAGGTTGGACAGGGCTCGCTCCACTGCCGCCCTTCGTGCCAGCAGGCCCTTGAGGATCAGCACCGCCGCTCTCTTCGTCGCCGCCTTTCGGGCCGACTGGGCCGTCTCGATCAGCGTGGCGAGACGCGCGTCCAGAGCCGCGAGCCGCTCTTGGAGCCGGTCGATCTTGGCCGGGAGGAGGATGTTGCCGGTGCCGACGCTGCCCGCCGTCACCGCATCGAGATCCTGGTCGGCCAGCCGGACCGGGCCGGCGTGTACGGGCGAAGCCAGCAGAGATGATGCGATGAGCACGACACCGGCACAGATGAATACTCTGCTCTTCACGGGTGCTCTCCTTTTCTCGTCTGCCTCCCGAGCGCGAACAATGGTCGTCAAATGAACACATATTAATTGCAAGTTGGACAGCGCCGGCCCTAGCGCGTTGATGGTGATGCATACGGCTGACGTTCGGTCCGCCGGGAACTTAGCCGAACGGGTCGGTCTCGGCCGGGGTTTGCCCACGACGCGAGATAGACGCGGTCCTGCTGCGCCTTCGTTTCACAAGTCCAAGGATTTTTCCATTTCACCTTTGGTACGATCCGCCGAAGGTCGACGGTCGCCGAAGGGAGTGCCGTTTCAGCTGGCCTCGGCCTTCGGTGGGCGCTCGCCGAAGATCGCGCTGCCGACGCGCACGTGGGTGGCGCCGAACTGGACCGCGATCTCGTAATCCGCGCTCATGCCCATGCTGAGCTGATCGAGGCCGTTGCGCGCCGCGATCCTGGCGAGGAGCGCAAAGTGCGGCGAGGGCTCCTCGTCGAACGGCGGGATCGCCATCAGGCCTGTGACCGGCAGCTGCAGCTCGTCCCGGCAGAGCCGCACGAACGCGTCGGCCTCGCCCGGCCACACGCCCGCCTTCTGGAGCTCCTCGCCGGTATTGACCTGAATGAAGCAGGGCACGCGCCGACCGGCCTGCTCCATCGCCCTGGCGAGCGCCGTCGCGAGCTTCGGCCGATCCAGCGTCTCGATGACGTCGAACAGCTGGACCGCGTCCTTGGCCTTGTTGGTCTGGATCGCGCCGATCATGTGCAGCACGAGGTCCGGCCAGCGCTCGCGCAGTGCCGGCCAGCGCGCCTTCGCCGGCTGCACGTAGTTCTCGCCGAACACCCGCTGGCCCGCCTGCAGCGCCGCGACGATCCGTTCCTCGGTCTGCGCCTTGCTCACCGCGACCAGGGTGATGGCGGCGGGGTCGCGCCCGACCGCACGCGCCGCGGCCTCGATGCGGCGCCTGACGTCCGCGAGATTGGCCGCGACCGTCTCGGCACCAACGGCTTGTTCCGCCATCGCACTCATTGCAAGGTTGGCCAAGTTCGATCTCGGAACTTACGCGAGGGCCGCAGCCGGCTCAACGCGCGCCGCAACAGCCCGGTCGGGGGAAACGGATCCATGCTCACGCCGCCGTTCAGCTTCGAGGACATCATGGCGCCGCTCGGCGCCGAGCGCTTCTTTCACGAGTACGAGGGCAGGAAGCCGCTGCACCTCAAGGGGGCTGCCGACAAGTTCGCCGATCTCATGACTTGGCGGAAGCTGAACGAGCTGCTCGGCCAGGCGACCATCTGGTCGCAGAGCTCGCTGCAGCTGGTGCTCGACAAGGAGCCCATCCCCACCAGCGCCTACTGCGCACCCGCCGCCGGGCGCGACGGCGGCCAGGTCCTGCGGCCGGACCCCGACAAGGTGCAGGCCTACCTGCGCCGCGGCGCCACGCTGGTGGCCAACGACATCGACCATCTGAACCCGGGGCTCACCGCGTTCGCCCACCGCATGGAGGAGGCGCTCCAGGGCAAGGTGCAGGGCAACCTCTATCTCTCGTCGCGCCGGCGGCAGGGCTTCGCCGCCCATTTCGACACCCACGACGTCTACGCGGTCCACGTCGAGGGCACCAAGACCTGGCACATCTACGAGGGCCGGGCCCAGGACCCGATCGCGCACCCGCGCTTCAAGAGCCTGACCCGCGAGCATCACGAGCAGGCCAAGGGCGAGCTGCTCATGGACGTGCACATGGAGCCGGGCGATCTGCTCTATCTGCCGCGCGGGCAGTACCACGACGCGCTCGCCGACGAAGGCGGGGCCGTGCACATCGCGTTCGGCATCACCTACCCGATCGGCATCGACGTCCTCACGCTGCTGTTCGAGCGCATGGTCACCGAGCCGGCGTTCCGGGCCAATCTGCCCCGCGTCGGCGAGCGCGGCACGGAAGCGCTCGCGGACCATCTGCGCGAGCTCGGGCGCGGCATCCGCTCGGCGCTCGCCGACCCCAAGCTGATCGCCCAGATCGAGGCCTTCCAGCGCGGCTATCGCTACCCCCGGCACCACTACGATCTGCCTGACCTCCTGGCGGAGCCGGTCGACGAGCGCTACCGCGTGCGCGGCAAGGGCATCCGCCTGGTCGAGCAGGGCGGCCGTTTCGGGCTGCTGCGGGAAGGCACGAGGGCGGCGGTCGAGGTGCCGGCCGATGTCGCCCCCATGGTGCGGTGGGTGCTGCAGCGCCAGCAGTTCTCCCGGCGCGAGCTCGCCGAAGCGTTCCCGGACCGCGCGCCGGCACAACTCGACAAGCTCCTCACCGATCTCGGGGCGATGCGGCTGACCGAGCCGGTTTTGCGCGCCTGACCTCCTGTGGCTGCGCGGCCACAGGTGCGGCCCGTTTGTGACGCTCGCGTGCATTCGCAGTTGATGGTCGTGCGATCAAATGCTTAACAGGGGGTGTTGAGAGTTCGCCTCATCGGGTGTCGAGCGGGCGTTCGACTCACCCCGAAGTAGAAAACACGCCCTTGCGGGTGCGAGTGGAGAACGGGATCATGCATCACAAGCTGTTGGGCAGCACCGCGCTCGTGAGCGCTGGGTTTCTGATGGCGAGCGCCACGACGGCACAAGCCCAGATCGAGGTGACCCTCGCCGGCTTCACCGAGTTCGGTGTCACTGCCGCGACCGATAACACACTCACCAATACTGCCGATCGCGGCTATGACTTCTTCATGGACAACGAGGTCCACGTCCTCGCGCAGGGGGTTACGGATACCGGGATCACCTACGGCAGCAAGATCGAGCTCGAGGCCGGCAGCGGCGCCAACGTCGGCTCGAGCCCGAACGTGTTCATCGACGAGGCGGGCCTGTTCTTCTCGGGTGCCTTCGGCCGGCTCGAGCTCGGCCGCGACGACGGCGCCGAGGACGTGATGTTCCTGGGCGCCGAGGATGCCCAGGCCGGCACCGGCGGTATCGACGGCGATACCGCGAACCTGATTCCCTTCGGCGTGCAGGTCACGGGCGATGCCGCTAAGATCAGCTATTTCACGCCGCGCGTCGCGGGCTTCCAGCTGGGCGCCAGCTTCACCCCGGATACCGGTGACGATGGTGGCGACGACACCGGCGGCGATTTCGACAAAGTGGTCGGAGCTGGCGCCAACTGGGTCGGCGCCTTCGGCGGCGCCGATCTTGCCCTCACGGCGACCGGCATCATCGGCGAGGCGGAGGTCGGCGGCGACGACCTGGTCGACTTCCAGGTCGGTGGCCGCGCCGGGTTCGCCGGACTCGAAGTCGGTGCGACCTGGGCCAAGCGCTTGGATTTCAATGAAGCCGACATCTACAACGTCGGCGTGAAATTCGGCTTCGGGCCGGCCAACGCCAGCGTCGGCTACGTCCATCACGACCCGGATGTCGGCCCCTCCCAGAACCTCTACGTCGTCAGCGCCGATATGGGTCTGATGCCGGGTGTCGTCCTCAAGGGGGACGTCTCGTACAACGACGAGGACACGGGCTCGGTACCTGCGGGCCAGGATACCTGGGCCGGCGTCCTCACTGTCCAGCTCAACTACTGATAAGCCGCAGTCCAGCGGCCCCACGGGAGTGGGCGGCGGATCTTCCGCCGCCCAACTCGTTTCTGGGGGGCACTTCACTGCGCTCCGAAGCCACCTATCTCCTTCTCGGCACCGGCTGCCGTCGTTCGTGCTTTGTTGCTTGAAAGCCACGACGTTCCGGTGCATGATCCGCGCGCCGGGCGGAGCGGCTTGGCCGATCCGGAAAGGGGCGACGTACGCGAGCATGTCGAAAGCGGTGCAGAAGACAGCGGCGCTGACCATTGCGGTCGGCGCGCTGGGTGTTGCGATCGGCCAGGTCCAGGCAGCATCCGAGGTTCTCGTCGGTGGCAGCTATCATGACGAGGCCTTCCTTGCCGCGCAGCGGGACCTGATGCGGGAGCCGGCCGACTCCGGCAGCCAGGTCACCGTCGGCGGGATCAGGATCAGCGTCGGGACGGGCGAGACCTCGGCGGTTACCGGCTTCACGCCGCGCTTCGCCGGCCTGGGTCGCGGCACGCGGGTCGCCGGGGCCGAAGCGGATCGCGGCTCGGAGCTCAAGGCCCGTTTCGGCGTCGCCCAAGAGCCGCCGGTCCGACGCGAGCTGCGGATCGGCCCCGAGGCCAGCACCGAGATCGCCGGGCTCGAGATCGGCTGGGCCGCGATCGCCGGGCTGGAGAATTCACCCCAGCCGCAGGCGGACAGCACCTCGGGGTTCGTGCTCGGTGGCGAGATGGCCGTCTCCGGGTTCCGTTTCGATGCGACCTTCGGCCAGGAGCAGGACCTGTTGGGCCTCGAGGGCAACCGCGTCACCGCGGGGTTCGGGTACGACTTCGGGCGGCTGGACGCGCGCGTGAGCTACAGCCTGGTCGAGACGGACATGCCCGAAGACACGGGCGTCCTGGCGCTCGGGAGCCAGCTCACCCTCCGGCCCGGCCTCACTCTCCGCGGCGACGTGGCCTACTCCGACGACGGCGAGAGCGGGCTCGGGACCACGGCCGGGCGCGTCGGCGTGCGCCTGAACTTCTGATCCGACCGGGGAGGCGCGCGCCGCGCGCTTCTGCGGTCCTGGGTGGCATCGGGTACATCGGGAAACATGCAGTTACGGAACGCCTCGATTCTTTTGCTGGCGACCATGGTCGGCGGGCTCGGTGCTTGCAGCGAGCGGCCATCTTGGCAGACAGAGGACCCGCACGCCGGCACGACGCAGCGCGAGCGGCTGCGCGAGCAGTATGGCACCGTGCACGGCGGCGGGGGCATCACCCTGTTCGACAGCAGCCGACGGGCCGAGCGCGAGAATGGCGCCGGCGGTGCTGGGGGCGTGGCGGTCAACGCCTATCTCTGGCGCGCCGCCCTCGAGACCATCGACTTCATGCCGCTGGCCCAGAGCGACCCGTTCGGCGGGGTGATCATCACCGACTGGTACTCTCCGCCGGAAGCGCCGGACGAGCGCTTCAAGCTCAACGTGCACATCCGCGACCGCGACCTGCGGGCGGACGGCCTCAAGGTGTCGTTGTTCCGCCAGGTCAGAGGCGACAACGGGGCCTGGACGGACGCCCCCGTCGAGCCCGCGGCCGCGACCAGCATCGAGGACGACATCCTGACCCGGGCGCGCGAGCTCCGGATCGCCGCCCTCGGTCCCGCCCAGTAGATCGACCAGCCCCTTTCTCGGCCGTCGCTCCGCGGGGCCGCGGCAGATGCAGCGCGCTGGAAACGCCTGTGAATCTGCCTTACATCAGCGCGGTCCGAGACAGCAGGTGACCCGTTCGATGGCGCGCTACCCGTTCAAGGAAACCGAAGCCAGATGGCAGCGCATCTGGGACGAGCGCGAGACCTTCAAGGCCGTGCTCGATCCGTCGCGGCCGAAGTACTACGTGCTCGAGATGTTTCCCTACCCCTCCGGCCGCATCCACATGGGGCACGTCCGCAACTACACGCTGGGCGACGTGGTCGCCCGCTTCAAGCGCGCCCAGGGCTACAACGTGCTGCATCCCATGGGTTGGGACGCCTTCGGCCTGCCGGCCGAGAACGCCGCCATGGCGAAGAAGGTGCACCCGGCCGCGTGGACCTACGCCAACATCGAGGAGATGCGCGCGCAGTTCAAATCCATGGGCCTGTCGCTCGACTGGTCGCGTGAGATCGCCACCTGCGATCCCGAATATTACCGGCACGAGCAGGCCATGTTCCTCGATTTTCTCGACGCCGGGCTGGTCGAGCGCAAGGAGTCCTGGGTCAACTGGGACCCGATCGATCAGACGGTGCTCGCCAACGAGCAGGTGATCGATGGGCGCGGCTGGCGCTCGGGCGCGCTGGTGGAGCGGCGCAAGCTGTCGCAATGGTTCCTCAGGAT
>CAZXYL010000234.1:0-3094 GCA_964644915.1 uncultured Geminicoccaceae bacterium | reverse complement strand
GCGCTGCGGGGCGGTGCAGCCCTCGAGGTAGCTGACGTAGCTGCCCTCGTCGGCGATGATGAGCGTGCGCTCGAACTGGCCGGTCTCGGCGGCATTGATGCGGAAGTAGGTCGACAGCTCCATCGGGCAGCGCACGCCCTTGGGCACGTAGACGAACGAGCCGTCGGTGAACACCGCCGAGTTGAGCGCGGCGTAGAAGTTGTCGCCCTGCGGCACCACGGAGCCCAGGTACCTGCGCACCAGCTCCGGATGGTCCTCCAGCGCCTCGGAGATCGGGCAGAAGATGATGCCGAGCTCGCCCAGCTTCTTCTTGAAGGTGGTGGCGACCGAGACGCTGTCGAAGACCGCATCCACCGCCACGCCCGCGAGCAGCTCCTGCTCCTTGAGCGGGATCCCGAGCTTCTCGTAGGTGCGCAAAAGCTCCGGGTCGACCTCGTCCAGGCTCTTGGGCCGCTCGCCCTTGAGGCGCGGCGCGGCATAGTAGCTGATGTTCTGGAAGTCGATCGGCGGATAGGCGACCCGGGCCCAGGTCGGCTCCTCCATGCCCTGCCAGCGGGCGAGCGCCTTGAGCCGCCACTCGGTCATCCACTCGGGCTCGTTCTTCTTGGCCGAGATCATGCGGATGACGGCCTCGCTCAGCCCCTTGGGCGCGATATCGAACTCGATATCGGTGTAGAAGCCGTACTTGTACTCGTGGCCCGTGTAGTCGCGTACGGTATCGAGCGCCGTGGCCATGGGTAACTCTCTCTCCCGCCCGGCGTGCCCCGCCGGGATCGTTGCTGGTGTTCAGAAGTGCCGCGCCGTCGCCCCTCGCTCACCTGGCAGGATCGCGAACGCGCTCGGGACGCTCTGCGCCATCTCCGCCATGCTGATGCCGGCGAGCGCGCCGCGGATCGCGTGGTTGATCCGCTGCCAGTTGGCGCGCGCCGGGCAGAGCGCCTCGATGTCGCACTCGCCGGGGCTGTTCTCGATGCACGCCGTGACCGCGATCGGCCCGTCGAGCGCCGTGATCACGTCGGCGACCGAGATGCGCTCCGCCGGGCGCGCGAGCCCGTAACCGCCCTTGGCGCCCCGATGCGAGGCGAGCAGCCCCGCGCGCGCCAGCGCCTTGAGGATCTTGCTCGCCATCGGCAGCGGGATATGGCTCTCGGCCGCGATCGCGCCGGCGTTGTGCTGCCGCTGCGGATGCCGCGCCATGTTGGTCATGATCACGATGCCGTAATCGGCGAGCTTGCTCAGGCGGATCACGCTGCAGCCCCGCGCAAAAGAGGACCAATTCAGTCCGAATTACGAGCGTTAATGTGGCCAGGGAGCTCCGGTTGTCAAGCCCGAATCCGGCTCGGAATGCACGGATTCCTCACGGGCTGCGAGATTTTTTAGAAACGCCCTAAATTCGTATCTGTTCCCCTCGCGGTCCCTCAGAGCAGCCGCAGCTGTCGCCCCGATGGCGGCTCGAACAGGTCGGTGCGCAGCGCCGGCGCCCGCCGGTCGAGGCCGTATCGCCGCCGCGCCAGGGCGAAGCGCCGTCCGATCAGCTCGGCATAGGGTCCCTGCCCGCGCATCCGCCGGCCGAAGGTGGGATCGTTCAGCCGCCCGCCGCGGCACTGCCGGACCAGCGAGAGGACGCGCGCCTTGCGGAGCGGCGCGTGCGCGTACAGCCAGGCGTCGAACAGGTCCTTGATCTCGTACGGCAGCCGCAGGAGCGTGTAGCCGGCCTGCTGCGCCCCGGCGCCCGCGGCCGCCTCCAGGATCGCCTCGGTCTCGTGGTCGGTGAGCCCCGGGATGATGGGCGCCACCATGACCCCGCAGGGCACGCCGGCGGGGCGCAGCCCCTCGATCGCCTGCAGCCGGCGGTGCGGTGCCGCCGCCCGCGGCTCGAGCTTGCGCGCGAGCTTCGGATCCAGGGTGGTCACCGAGACGAACACGCGGGCGAGGCCATCCGCGGCCATCGGGCCCAGAATGTCGAGATCGCGCACCACCGCCGCGGACTTGGTGACGATGCCCACCGGGTGCCGGCAGCGCGCCAGGACCTCGAGGATGCCGCGCGTGATCAGGAGGCGCCGCTCCTGCGGCTGATAGGGGTCGGTGTTGGCGCCGAGCGTGATCGGGCGGCAGACGTAGCCCGGTGCGGCCAGCTCCCGCTCGAGCAGCTTCGCGGCATCGAACTTGGCGAACAGCCTGGTCTCGAAGTCGAGGCCGGGTGAGAGGCCGAGATACGCGTGCGAAGGCCGCGCATAGCAGTAGATGCAGCCGTGCTCGCAGCCGCGGTAGGGATTGATCGACTGCTCGAAGGGGATGTCGGGCGAGTTGTTGTGGGCGATGATGCTGCGGCTGGCATCGGGCAGGACCTCGGTCGGCGGTGGCGGCGCCTCGGCGGCCACCTGGTCGAGCGTGCCCCAGCCGTCGTCGAACGGCTCGAGCTCCGACGATTCGAAGCGGACCTTGGGGTTGAACGTGGCACCCCTGCCCTTGCGCTGACCAGCATCCTGCGGCATGGCTGGATCGTAGCAGGCTGCTGCGAACATAACAAGAACACGAGCACTGGCGTCGTGACGCCGGAACCGCTACGTCATGGAGCCGGTCACGAGGAGACAAGGATGCCGATCGCAGGCTACGGGACCTGGCGCTCGCCGATCACGCCGGAGCTGGTGACCAAGGGGCAGGCCGGGCTCGCCCAGCCGAGCCTGGACCGGGGCACCGCGTACTGGCTGGAGAGTCGGCCGGACGAGGGCGGCCGGACGGTGCTGGTGGGATGCGCCCCGGAAGGCGCCCCGCGCGACCTGGTCGAGCAGCCCTTCAACGTCCGCACGCGCGTGCACGAGTACGGCGGCGGCGCCTATGCGGTGCGGGACGGCCTGGTCGTGGCGGTGAACGATGGCGACCAGCGCGTCTATCGCATCGAGGACGGCGGTGCGCGCGCGCTGACGCCGGAGAGCGACCGGCGGCTGCGCTTCGCCGACTTCGAGCTCGATCCGGCGCGCGGCCGCGCCTTCGCCGTGCGCGAGGACCACCGGGGCGCAGGCGAGCCCGTCAACGCCATCGTCAGTCTCGATCTGGATGCGCCGGGCGAGGGGCGCGTGATCGCCGGCGGCCA
>CAZXYL010000233.1:0-5115 GCA_964644915.1 uncultured Geminicoccaceae bacterium | reverse complement strand
GCGAACAGCCGGTCGATGTCGGCGTCGTGGTTGTAGAGGTGGGGCGTGATCCGGAGCGAATCGCCGCGCAGGCTGACGTAGACCTCCTGTGCGGCGAGCCGCTCGGGCAGGTCCGGCGGCACGCGGTCGGGAAAGCCGAGGCCCAGGAAGTGGCCCGCGCGCAGCTCGGCCGGCGCAGCGGTGAGGCCCAGGCCCGCCGCGCGCTCGGCAATCGCGCGGGTCCTGGCCGCCAGGGTTTCGGCGATCGGGGCGACGCCCCAGTCCAGCAGCTGCTCGAGCGCCGCGATGCTCATGGGCATGAGCGCGAAGTTGGAACGCTCGCCGACGTCGAACCGGCGCGCGCCGGGCTGGTAGGGCTCGCGATAGTCGATCAGCCGCGCGAAGTCCTCGCTGTTCTCGCGCGCGATCCAGTTGTGCTCGAGCGGGCGCCCGTCCTGGTGCTCGGGCGCAACGTAGAGATAGCCGAAGCTGTACGGCCCGAGCAGCCATTTGTAGCCCGGGCAGACCAGGTAATCGGGCCGGACCTCGCCGACGTCGAGCGGCAGCGCCCCCAGGGACTGGGTGACGTCGAGCACGAGGGCCGCGCCGACCTCGCGGCAGCGTGCGCCGATCGCGACCAGGTCCAGGAGGCCGCCGTCGGTCCAGCGGCAGTGCGGCAGTGCGGCGATGGCGACGCCTTCGTGCAGCCTCTCGAGCACGGCGCGCGTCCAATCGGCGTCCTCCGGCGGCTCGATCGTGACCACCCCGGCGCCTTCTCGCTCCGCCAGCTCGCGCCAGGCGTAGACGTTCGAGGGGAACTGCTCGGCCAGGATCAGGATGCGCTGGCCCGCGCGCACCGGCAGATTGGCGGCCGCGACCGCGATGCCGTAGCTCGCGGCCGGCACGATCGCGACATCATCCGCCCGCGCGCCGATCAGCCGCGCGAACAGCGCGCGCGCCCGCTCGCTGTCCTCGAAGAAGTCGCGCGGCCTGATCGTCCACGGCCGCGCCTTGCGCGCCACCGCGTCCCGCCCGACCTCGACCGCACGCTTCAGGAGCGGCGACATGTAGGCGCAGTTCAGATAGGCGACGTGGCCGGGCAGATCGAACAGGTGGCGCTGGCAGGGGATCATGCGCAGCCCGGGCAGCGGGCCTCGGGCCGCGGGTGGATCACGGGCTGCGGCATGTCGGCCCGAAAGACGGGAAGGCTACAGATGAACGGCCCGCGTGCCCGCTAGCCGCTCGAACTGTTTTGGTGGAGCCGAGCGGAGTCGAACCGCCGACCTCTTGAATGCCATTCAAGCGCTCTCCCAACTGAGCTACGGCCCCACCGCGGCCGGTGCCCCGAGGCACGGCCCGTTCGAGAGGTAGGCAAAGGCAGGGCGCTTGGCAAGGTCTAAGTCTCAGCGCCCGCGCTCGTCCTCGTCGATGTCGGTCTCGATCACGTCCGAGACGTCGTCGTCGTCGCCGAGCTCCGAGACGTCCTCGATCGCGTTGTCGGCGTCCTCCTCGTCGTCGTCCTCGTCGCTGTCCTTGACCACCGCCTCGGCGTCCTCTTCGTCCACCTCCTCCTCGACCCCGAGCTCTTCCTCGTCGGCGCCAGCGCTCTCGAGCGCGGGCTCCTCCTCGGGCACAGCCACGAGCTTCGGGGGCGCGACCGCCCGGCTGCGGCGGGGCCGCGCCTGCGCCTGCGGATCATGCGTCGTGCCGCAGCTGGGGCAAATGATCGGGTCGCGCTGCAGGTCATAGAACCTGGCGCCGCAACTGAGACAAATCCGCTTCGTTCCCCATTCGGGCTTCGCCACGCAATCCTCCACCAACGTCCGCTCGAGCGAAAAGGAAAAGCCAATTGCCACGATCAATGTGAGCTGTCAAAAGCGAAATCCAAGGCGTCGGCAGGCCACGAAGCGACGCCGGCAACCATTCGCCGTCTGCAGACGAGTGCCAGGGATGAGACTGCGGGCCCACCCGGCCGGGCCGATTTCGGGCACAGCACGCGTGCCGGGCGACAAGTCGGTATCGCATCGCGCGCTCATGCTGGCCGCCATGGCGGTCGGCGAGAGCCGCATCGACGGCCTGCTCGAGGGTGCGGACGTGCTCACGACCGCGCAGGCCCTGCGCCATCTCGGCGTCGAGCTCGCACGTGAGGCCGCCGGCCGCTGGCGCGTGCACGGCGTGGGCGTGTGCGGGTTGGCCGAGCCCGACCGGCCGCTCGACCTCGGCAACGCCGGCACGGGCGTGCGCCTGCTCATGGGCCTGCTCGCGGGGCACCCGTTCACGACCTTCCTCACCGGCGACGATTCGCTGCGCGCGCGGCCCATGGGCCGGGTGATCGAGCCGCTCCGGCGCATGGGGGCGCATTTTCTCGCCCGCACCGGCGCGCGCCTGCCGCTCGCGATCACGGGCACGACCGAGCTCGTCCCGATCCGCTACGAGCAGCCCGTGGCCTCGGCGCAGGTCAAATCCGCGATCCTGCTCGCCGGGCTGCACGCGCCCGGCATCACCACCGTGGTCGAGCCGGAGCTGTCGCGGGACCACACCGAGCGCCTGCTCGGGCATCTCGGCGCCGGGCTCGAGATCGAGCTGTTGCCCGAAGGCGGCCGCGCCGTAAGCATCCAGGGCCAGCCGGAGCTGCATGCGGCCGACTTCGTGGTCCCGCGCGATCCGTCGTCCGCGGCGTTCCTGATCGTCGCCGCGCTGCTCGGGGCGGGCTCCTCGCTGCGGCTCGACGGCGTCGGCGTCAATCCGCTCCGCAGCGGGCTTCTGCAGTGCCTGCGGGACATGGGTGCGCGGCTTCAGGTAACGGAGCAGCGGGAGCTCGGCGGCGAGCCGATCGCCGATCTGGTGGCGGAAGGGAGCGAGCTCCGGGGCATCGAGGTCCCGGCGAGCCTCGCGCCCTCCATGATCGACGAATACCCCGTCCTCGCCGTCGCCGCCGCTTTCGCCCGTGGCCGGACCCGGCTCGAGGGCCTGGGGGAGCTGCGGGTCAAGGAAAGCGATCGCCTGGCCGCCATCGCGGCGGGGCTCGAGGCCTGCGGCGTGCGGGTCGAGGTCGGCGAGGACACGCTCACCATCGAGGGCTGCGGCGGCTCGCCGCCCGGCGGCGGGCACATCGATGCCCGTCACGACCACCGCATCGCGATGAGCCTCCTGGTGCTGGGTGGCGCCGCGCGCGCTCCGGTCACCGTCGACGGCGCCGAGACCATCGAGACGAGCTTTCCGGATTTCGCCGGCCTCATGAACAGCCTGGGCGCGCGCATCGAGACGGTCGAGGCATGAGGCCGGCCGGATGAGCGCGCAGAGCCGGAGCATCGTCGCGGTCGATGGTCCGGGCGCTTCGGGCAAGACCACGCTCGCGCGCCGCCTGGCCGCCTGTCTCGGCTTCGCCTTCCTCGACACGGGTCTGCTCTACCGCGCCGTTGCCCTCCGCCTCGTGCGCGCAGGGCACGCCTTCGAGGATGCGGGCGCCGCGTGCCGGGCGGCGCGCGCGCTCACGCCGGCCGAGCTCGAAGACCCCGGCCTGCGGGACGATGCCGTCAGCCAGGGCGCCTCCAGGGTGGCGGTGATTCCCGAGGTGCGCGAGGCGCTGCTCGACCTGCAGCGCCGGTTCGGCGAGGACGGGCAGGGTGCGGTGCTCGCAGGGCGCGACATCGGCACGGTCGTCCGTCCCGACGCGACGCACAAGATCTTCGTCACGGCGTCCTTGGAAGAGCGGGCGCGTCGGCGTTGCAGGGAGTTGCAGGCACGCGGCGTGCCTTCTATATATGAGCGGGTCTTGGAGGATCTGCGTCAGCGTGACGCGCGCGATCGGTCGCGTGCGGTCGCGCCGTTGGTGCCTGCGAGTGACGCGTTCGTGATCGACACCACCGGCTGTGACGCCGATACGGCGTTCGCCATCGCGCGCGAGTACGTCGCCGGGTCGTCGACAGGATGACGCCCGTATCGTCGGCGAGCCGGTCGCCGATCCCCCGACACCGCCCCGAGCCCGAGGAGTCGTCCCATGACCAGTGACGCCGCCCGGAGAATTTGAGCAACACCCAGGACCAGTGATGACCGCACCCCAGACCGCCACCACCGCATCGACACCGACCAGCGACGACTTCGCCGCCATGCTGGACGAATCCTTCCAGCAACGGGACCGCATCGAAGGGGCCGTCGTCAAAGGAACCGTGATCGCGATCGAGAACGACGAGGCCGTGGTGGACGTCGGGCTCAAGGCCGAGGGGCGGGTGCCGCTCAAGGAGTTCTCGACCCCCGGCCACCCGGCCGAGGTGCGGATCGGCGACGAGGTCGAGGTCTACGTCGAACGGTTCGAGAACCGGAACGGCGAGGCGCTGCTCTCGCGCGACAAGGCGCGGCGCGAGGAGAGCTGGAACAAGCTCGAGAAGGCCTTCAACGACAGCGCCAAGGTCACCGGCCACATCTTCGGGCGGGTCAAGGGCGGGTTCGCCGTCGACCTCGGCGGGGCCGTGGCCTTCCTGCCCGGCAGCCAGGTGGACATCCGCCCGGTGCGCGACGTCAGCCCGCTCCTGAACAAGGACGAGCCGTTCCAGATCCTCAAGATGGACCGCCGGCGTGGCAACATCGTGGTCTCGCGCCGCGCCGTGCTCGAGGAGTCGCGCGCCGAGCAGCGCAACGAGCTGCTCTCCACGCTCAAGGAGGGCCAGGTCCTCACGGGCGTGGTCAAGAACATCACCGATTACGGCGCCTTCGTCGATCTGGGCGGCCTCGACGGCCTGCTGCACGTCACCGACATCTCCTGGCGGCGCGTCAACCACCCGACCGAGGTTCTGGGCGTCGGGCAGACGGTGCAGGTCCAGGTCATCCGCTTCAACCGCGAGACCCAGCGCATCTCGCTCGGCATGAAGCAGCTCGAGGCCGATCCGTGGGAGGGCGTCGACCTGAAGTATCCGGTCGGCACCAGGTTCAAGGGCCGGGTCACCAACATCACCGACTACGGCGCGTTCGTCGAGCTCGAGCCGGGCGTCGAGGGCCTGGTGCACGTCTCCGAGATGAGCTGGACCAAGAAGAACATCCACCCGGGCAAGATCGTCTCGACCAGCCAGCAGGTCGAGGTGATGGTGCTCGAGGTCGACCCGGACAAGCGCCGCGTCTCGCTCGGCCTCAAGCAATGCC
>CAZXYL010000232.1:0-5256 GCA_964644915.1 uncultured Geminicoccaceae bacterium | reverse complement strand
TTCGAGATGATCGGGCTGTTCGATCGGATCGTGCAGAGCCGCTTCGACCACCGCCTGCTGCGGATCGAGGCCTGGGAGCTGGCCGAGGCGCAACGGCTGCGAGGGCGCGCGGAGGTGGACTGCGCGCGCGGAAGTTACTGGTTCGGCACCAGGGCGATCGAGGACGCGCTCACGATCATCGGCGTCGTGCCGCCGACCGCGTTCGACAACGAGGACGAGCAGGTCGACTGACGCGCAGCGCACTTGCCACAGCCCTCATGGGAAAGCGTCAAGGGCGCAGGGACCGCTGCCGCCACCACGCCACGCACGCCCGGGCGAGGGCTTCGGTGGCGTCCAGGCAGTCGGGCGGGGGGGCCGGGTCGGCGGCCCAGGCGAGCGGCAGCTCGGTGCAGGCGAGCAGCGAGATCGCGGCGCCCTGCCGGCGGAGGACCGCCACAGCCTCGCCGAGGAGCGAGGCGGCCTCCCCGGCCCGGTCGCGCTTGACCAGGGCGATCGCCGGCAGGACCAGGCGCGCCATGGCGTCCGCGTCCGGGACGATGCAGGGGAATCCCGCGGTCGCGAGCCGGCCCTGGTAGAGGCCGGCCTGCAGCGTCGCGGCCGTGGCGAGCAGCCCGACCGGGCCTTCGGGCACCTCACGGCGCTCGAGCTCGGCGAGCACGGCGTCGACGATGTGGAGGATCGGGAGGGGAGTCTCCGTCGCCAGCCGGTCGTACCAGAAATGGGCCGTGTGGCAGGGGATCGCGATGCAGCCGGCGCCCGCCCGCTCGAGCCGGCGGACGCCCTCGAGCATGGCCGGCAGCGGGGACTCGCCGCGACCTTCCAGGATCGGTGCCACGCGATCGGGCACGCGCGGGTCGGAGACCACGACGAGCGGGAGGTGCTCCTGATCCCGCTCCACCGGCGTGAGCCGGAGCAGCTTGGTCATGAGGTCGAGCGTGGCCGCCGGCCCCATGCCGCCGAGCACGCCGATCATCGCGCCTCTCGCCCCGCCGCTCACGCGCGCCCGCGCTCGATCCGCCGGATCAGTTCCCCCAGGACCCGGCGATAGAGCTCGTCCTTGAGCACCGCGTCCTCGACGCCGACATCCAGGTTCGGGTTGTCGTTGACCTCGATCACGACCAGGCCCTGATCGGTCTGCTTGATGTCGACGCCATAGAGCCCGTCGCCGATCAGCCGTGCGGCCTCGCGGCCGAGCTCCACGACCTCGCGGGGCGCGTCCGCCACCGCCATGGTCTTGAAGGCGCCCTCCTCGATCCGGCCGTCGGCCTCGTGCTTGAGGATCTGCCAGTGATCCTTGGGCATGAAATACTGGCAGGCATAGAGCGGCTCGCCGCCGAGCACGCCGACCCGCCAATCGAAGCGCGTGGGCACGAACTCCTGCGCCAGGATCAGATCCGACTCCTCGAACAGGCCGCCGGCCACCTGGCGCAGCTGCGCCACGCCGTCGACCTTGAATACGCCGCGCGAGAACGAGCCGTCCGGCACCTTGAGCACCAGGGGAAAGCCGAGCGATGCGACGATACCCTTCAGATGGCGCCGGTCGAGGACCATGGTGCGGGGCGTGGGCAGGCCGCGCGCGGCCAGGAGCTCGGCGAGATAGACCTTGTTGGTGCAGCGGACGATCGAGGTCGGATCGTCGATCACCGCCAGGCCCTCGCGCTCGGCCCGGCGGGCGAAGCGGTAGGTGTGGTCCGTGAGCGAGGTGGTCTCGCGGATGAACAGCGCGTCGAACTCGGGCAGGCGCAGGAAGTCCTGCTTGCGGATCGGCTCGACCTCCAGGCCCATGGCGGCGCCGACGCGCACGAACTTGGCGATCGCCTCAGGCCGCGAGGGCGGCAGCTGCTCCTGCGGGTTGTGCAGGAGCGCCACGCTGTAGCGCGGCTGCGGCCGGGCCTGGGGCGTGCGCCAGGGGATGCGCAAATGCCGGGCGAGCGCGTCGCCGAACCAGGCGAGCTCGGGCGGCTCCAGGTCGTCGGGCGAGAGCGCCTTGATCGACGCGATGCGCCAACCGCCCTCGCGCGTGCGCCGGATGCCGAGCCGGAGCAGCGGATGACGCAGGCGATCGAACACCGCCCGCGCGAGCTCGCGGAAGCGCGCATCCTCGGTCCGGCCGAACGCGGTCAGCACGTGCAGCCGCTCGGGCGGCGGCTCGGCGGCATCGGCCAGCGCCTTGTCCAGCAGCTCGCCCAGCTCGGGCAGCACGAAGCGGTACATCGCGCCGCTGCCGAAGTCGAGGATGGTCTGGACCGAGGGGACGACCTTGTGGCGGCGCGCCTCGGCGAGCAGCGAAGCGTAGTAGCCGGTGCCGAGGTAGACGCAGTCGCGGGACAGGTTGATCACGCGCACCGAGCGGGCGCGAAAGTGCTCGGGCCGGGCGATGTAGACCCGCGGCAGCCAGACGTTCTGGGCCAAAGACGCCGGAAAGGCCGATGGCGGCAGCTCGGAGAGCACGACCTGCATCAGGCGGGCTGCCGCTTGTGCAGGACCACCGCCGCCTGCAGGCGCGAGCGGCCGTAGCGCGCCATCAGCTCGAACTCGCGCCGCAGGATCGGGATGCTGATCCGATCGGTGCTGGAGGTCTGCCAGGCATCCTTCGCGATGTACGGGTCATGGACATAGATGAAGCGCTGATCGAACCCCGAGACGATGATCCAGTGCGGCTCCTTGTCGCCGTAGATGCGGTACTGGCTGATCATGACCAGAACCATGGCGCCGGCAGCCACGCGTGCGGTGAGCTCCGACACGCCGAGCGGATGGTGCTGCAGGTCGATGTCGGTCTCGCCGATCTCGTCCAGGAACTCGTCGTGCACCAGGCGCAGGACCTCCTTCTTCTCCGGATCACGCACGGTGTTGAGGAAGGGTGGCCGATCGTCGTTAACAAAGAGTTCGATCCGGAAGCCGCGCCGCCAGCCGGCGAGCGCCAGGCCGTGCGGGCCGCAGCCGCCGTGGCCGGAGGTCATGAAGATGGTGGTCGATTCGCGCCAGAGCCGAATCTCGAGCCTGCGCTCGAGCGGGATGGCCTGGTCGAGCGCGTGCATCGCCATCATCAGGGCGGCCGGGCCGCAGGTGAAATCGAGCGTCTGGCGGTAGTGCGGCACGCGCGAGGTGATCGGCTGCAGGCGCGGCACCAGCGCACGCTCCATGCGCAGCGCATCGCTGTCGTCCTCGTAGAAGGCGTGGTAGACGCCGAACTCGGTGTAGCCCGCGCGCCGGTACAGCCCGATCGCCTGCGCGTTGTCGGGCTTGACCTCGAGCCGCATGATCGCCGCACCCCGGTCCAGCGCCGCGGCCTCCGCCGCCGCAAGGAGCGCCCGGCCGATGCCCCGGCCTTGCGCTTCGGGTACTGTCGCCATGGAATAGAGCCGGGCAAGCGAGGTGCGGCCGTGCAGCAGCACCAGCGCGTAGCCGGTGACCGCGCCATCCTGCTCTGCGACCAGGCAGATCGCGGTCGCGCTCGCGAGGAAATGGCGAAAGCTGCGCCGGGAGAGGCGATCGTGGGTGAAGCAGCGGTTCTCGAGCTCGACCAGCGGGTCGAGATCGGCGGGCTCCGCCGGCCGGATCGTCACGGCCGGAGGAGGTGCCGCGTGCGCGGTCTCGGCCGGGAGCGGAAGAGCCATGACATCCATCGAATCCAAGGCAGCGCCGGTAGATATACGGATGTGCCGGCCGCGATTGAAGTGAGCAACTGGTGCCGGTCGATGCCCCGGGGGACGGCGTCGTGACGGGCCGCGCGTGCCCGATGCTGCTTGCGCTGGCCGAGGCGGAGGCAGGGGCGGCGCGCGGCGAGGTGCCGGTCGGCGCCGTGCTCGTGGATGCGCAGGGCCAGGTGATCGCGGCGGCCGGCAATCGCGTCGAGGAGCTGGCCGACCCCACGGCGCACGCCGAGATGCTGGTGCTGCGGGCGGGCGCGCGCCAACTGGGCGTGCCGCGGCTGGTCGGGTGCGATCTCTACGTGACTCTGGAACCCTGCCCGATGTGCGCCCAGGCGATCAGCTTCGCCCGCATCCGGCGCCTCTATTTCGGCGCGGCGGACCCCAAGGGCGGCGGCGTGGAGCACGGGCCGCGCATCTTCCAGAGCTCGTCATGCCACCACGCGCCCGAAATCTACGGCGGCATCGGCGAGCGCCGGGCGGGTGAGCTGCTGCGCGCCTTCTTCGGCAGCCGGCGGCCCTAGGTCTGTGTGGATGCCGCGACCAGATCGTCTGGCCTGCGCGCCACAAACGACCAAACGGCTGCTATCCCGTGAACGGTTCGCCCGCTGGCCCGCGGAGCTGACCACTTCGCGGGCCCGGCACGAAACACAACCATCATGGAACCGAGCGGCGGCTACTGGCTCTCGACGCCGCTCCCGCCGCGCACGCACCAGTAGTTGAGCTCTGCGGCCTTGGGAAAGCTTCCCAGGAAGCCGTCATCGATCATGTCCTGGGTGAACGCCTCGTCGGTGCCGGGCACGGTCGACGCCGTCCACACATCACGGCTGAGGCCCGAGACATCGAACGGGTGACCTTGCGGCAGCGGCGGGAAGGCCTGGGTGCGGTCGAGCAGACTCGTCATCTCGGCCATGGTCGGCAGGCGCCAGCCGAGACGGCCGCCGATCTCGGTGGCGTAGCAGGAGTTGAAGGCGCCGCTGTAGGTGCGGAACTGGTCGCGCGGTGCGCGCACCCAGACCAGCTGCGTCTCGCGGTCGAGCACGGCGTCGCCGTTGAAGTGGCTCAGCACCGTGAAGTGGCCGGCAACTCGATCGATCTTCTTGTCCCAGCTCTCCAGCTGGACCGCCTGGGCGGAGCTGGCCATTGCGGTTGCCGCAAGTAACGCGGCCAGCACACGCAATCGGAAATGCATCGTGATCACTCCCAGAAGTAGGTTTCAAGGCGAGACCACGATTACGGCCAGTTTGTTTCGCCTGGACGTCCAGGACACGACCAAATGGTTTCAGTTGTTTCGTCGGATCCTGCCGTGACTGACACCGGCGGCCCATGCTGAAGGAGCCCCCCGCATCGTGTTCAATAGGCGCCGTGGCCGCGCAGGACCGCGCGCGGGGTCTTGATCAGGATCACGAGATCGCACCAGAGGGACCAGTTCTTGACGTACCAGCAGTCCAGGTGCACCCGGCGACGGTAATCGAGGTCGTTGCGGCCGCTCACCTGCCAGAGCCCGGTGAGGCCCGGTGTGCATTCCATGTAGTAGACGAGGTTGCTGCCGTAGCGCGGCAGCTCCTCCTCGACGATCGGGCGCGGCCCGACCAGGCTCATCTCG
>CAZXYL010000231.1:0-7031 GCA_964644915.1 uncultured Geminicoccaceae bacterium | reverse complement strand
CCGCCTGATCGCGCTCGGCGTCCGCACGGCGCTGTACAAGACCGGCGCATTCGCGCTCTCGGGGGCCATCGCCTGTCTCGCCGGCGCGTTCTATGGCACCCACGCCAACTTCGTCGCCCCCTCGCTCGCGGGCGTGCTCTTCTCGACCGAGGTCGTGGTGTGGGTCGCGATCGGCGGCCGCGGCTACCTGCTCGGCGCCTTCCTCGGCGGCGTCCTCGTCGCCTCGCTCGCCAATTACCTGAGCGCCATCATCCCGCGCTACTGGCAGCTGGCGCTCGGCGTCATCTTCGTGCTCGTGATCGTCTATCTCAAGGGCGGCGTCGCGGGCGCGATCGCGAGGCTCCTCGGGCCGCGCAGGCGGAGCTGAAGGCGATGGCCGAGATCCTGCGCACCGAGAAGCTGACCAAGCGGTTCCAGGGCCTGCTCGCGAACGATAGCATCGAGTTCGCGCTCGCGAGCGGCGAGCTGCGCTGCGTCATCGGCCCGAACGGCGCCGGCAAGACGACCTTCATCAGCATGATCTCCGGCCACCTCGCCGCCACCGCCGGCGCGATCTGGTACCGTGGCGAGCGCATCACGGAGCTGCCGGTCACGGCGCGCGCCAAACGCGGCATCGTCCGCAAGTTCCAGACGCCCAGCGTGTTCGACAACCTGACGGTGCAGGAGAACGTCGAGCTCGGCGTGCTCGCCTCGGCGCGGCGCGGGCGGGACGTGCGCGCACGCATCAGACGAGTCCTGGAGCTGGTCCGCCTCGAGGAGGCGGCGGAGACAGCGGCGGTCAACCTGTCGCACGGCCAGCGGCAGTGGCTCGAGATCGGCCTGCTGCTCGCCAACGACGCCCAGCTCCTGCTGCTCGACGAGCCGACGGCCGGGATGACCGTCGAGGAGACGGCGGCGACCGGCGCCCTGGTGCGCCAGCTGATCGGCGAACTGGACGTTTCCGCCATCATCATCGAGCACGACATCAACTTCATCCGCAGCCTGCGCGCGCCGATCACGGTCCTGCATCTCGGCCGGGTGCTGGTCGAGGGCTCGTTCGACGAGATCGAGCGCAACCAGGAGGTCCGCGAGGTCTATCTCGGCGCCGAATGATGATCCTCGACGTCAGCAACATCACTGCCGGCTACGGCGCCATCACCGTGCTGCGCGACGTCTCGATGCAGGTGGCGCCCGGCGAGATCCTGGGCGTGCTCGGCCGCAACGGCATGGGCAAGACGACCCTGATCCGCTGCCTGTGCGGTCTCATCCCGCCGAATTCCGGGCGCATCGGCTTCGACGGGCAGGACGTCACGAAGCTGTCGCCGCATGCCCGGGCGCGGCTCGGCATGACCACCGTGGTCCAGGGCCGCGGCATGTTCCCCAAGCTCAGCGTGCGCGAGAGCCTGGAGATGGGCCGGATCGCGTCCGGCCGGGCGACGCGCAGCCGCATCGACGAGGTTCTCGACTACTTCCCACGCCTGAGAGAGCGGCTGCATCAAAGCGCGGGCACGCTTTCGGGCGGCGAGCAGCAGATGCTCGCGATCGGGCGCGGGCTCATGACCGATCCCAAGCTCATGCTGTTGGACGAGCCCTCGGACGGGATCATGCCGGTCCTGGTCAATCAGATCGCCGAGATCCTGGTGGCGATCAATCGCAACGAGAAGATGACCCTGGTGCTGGTCGAGCAGAACGTGCCGATGCTCTTTCGCATGACCGACCGCTTCATCATCCTGGAAAAAGGGCAGATCGTGGCCGAGGGCTCGCGCGCGCAGATCGCCGCGAGCGAGGTCATGAAGGAGTATCTCGCGATCTAGAAACCATGCCACGTGCAGGCGCATCGAGAAGGAGGCAGCCATGACGATCCAAGCACCGAGCCCCGAGCAGATTCTCGACATCGCGCTCGATTTCGATCTCGACCTCTCGCACGAGGACGCGCGCTCGTTCGCCGGCCTGATCGCCGGCTCGGTGCCGTCGTACAACCGGCTCGACGAGCTGGCGGAGCCCAGCCTGCCGGTGAAGTACGCGCGCACCCCCGGCCGGCGCCCCGCGCCCGAGGAGAACCCGTACAACGCCTGGTACTGGAAGTGCGAGATCAAGGGCGCGGACAGCGGCCTGCTCGCCGGCAAGCGGGTGGGGATCAAGGACAACGTCTGCGTCGCCGGCGTGCCGTACATGAACGGCTGCCGGGTGATCGAGGGCTACGTGCCCGAGGTCGACGCGACGGTGGTGACGCGCATCCTCGATGCCGGCGGCACGATCATCGGCAAGACCGCCTGCGAGGACCTGTGCTTTTCCGGCGGCAGCCACACCAGCAAGCCGGTGCCGATCAAGAACCCGCACCGCACGACCCATTCCGCCGGCGGCTCGTCCGGCGGCAGTGGTGCTGCGCTGGCGGCCGGCGACTGCGAGATGGCGCTGGGCGGCGATCAGGGCGGCTCGATCCGCATGCCCGGTGCCTGGTGCGGCGTCTACGGCCTCAAGGCGACGCACGGGCTCGTCCCCTATACTGGCATCATGCCGATCGAGCTCACCATCGACCACTGCGGGCCCATGGCGAACACGGTCGAGGATGTCGCCCGGCTGCTCGCGGCGATCGCCGGGCCCGACGGCTATGACCCGCGCCAGGCCGACATCCGCACCCAGGACTACCTCGGCGCGCTCGAGCGGGGCGCCGCCGGGCTCAAGATTGCCGTGGTGCAGGAGGGCTTCGGCCGGCCGGAGAGCGAGGAGGTGACCGACGGCAAGGTACGCGATGCGATCGGCCGCTTGAAAGACGCCGGCGCCAGCGTCAACGAGGTCTCGATCCCGATGCACCTCGACGGCTATCACATCTGGACCGCGATCATCGTCGAGGGCTCGACCGAGCTGATGATCAAGGGCGACGGCTTCGGCTACTCCTGGAACGGGCACTACGTCACCAGCCTGCGCGACGCCTATGCGCGCGGCTGGCGCTCGCGCCCCAATGACATGGCCGAGACGGTCAAGATGGTGATGCTGCTCGGCGAGTACATGCACCGCTACTACCATGGCCACTACTACGCCAAGGCGCAGAACCTGCGCCGCACGCTCAAGGCGGCCTACGATGCGGTGCTGGCCGAGCACGACCTGCTGGTCATGCCGACGATCCCGTTCCGCGCGACCGAGATCCCGCCGCCCGACTGCTCGCGCGAGGAGTACGTCACGCTGGCGCTCAACATGGTCGGCAACACCAGCCCGTTCGACGTCTCCGGCCACCCGGCGATGACCGTGCCGTGCGCCAAGGTCGACGATCTCCCGGTCGGCATGATGCTGATCGGGCGGCGCTGCGACGAGGCGACGGTGCTGCGGGCCGCGGCCGCCTTCGAGGCGCAGGGCGACTGGCGATCGTTCTGAGCGGGCTGCTGCCCCTGGCGATCATCCCGTGCGCCTGTGAAATGCTTCACAGGCGCGCGGGCGCGACCGGTCATACAAGACGATCGGAGAGGCACACGACAACCGAGAGGGCGTCACCATGGCACACCGGCCTGTGGACCGCACCTATGCGGCGGAGGGATCGCGCGACGGACTGAGCGAAGCGCAGGCGCAATATCGGACGGAGGAGGCGGCGGGCACGATGACCGGCCCTGGTCTCCTGATCCGGGCGGCCGATGGCACGCTCTACATGGTCCCGGACGCGGTGCTCGAGCAGGAGCCGTACCGGCTCCCGGATTCCGAGCAGCCCGGCTCGGAGCAGGGCGACGGCTATCAGGAGTTCCTGAACGCCTGCCCGCCGGTGCACCAGGTCAGGAACGCGCTCCGCGTCCCGAGCGGCCGTCTGCTCGAGCCGGTCGATGCGGCCGATCCCGTGAGCGGCACCGGGAACCGGCAGAAGACCAGCATCGACGCGCTGAACGAGCTCACCAGCGTCCCCGATCCCGTGAGCGGCACGGGCGCGCGGCAGAAGACCAGCATCGCCGCGTTGCAGAGCATGGTCGAGCACACCCCCGAGCTGCAGCGGTCCAGCAACTGGTTTCAGAACATCGCACCCGGCGACGACCCCATCGGCCATCTGAGCAAGGGCGAGAAGGGCCTCCTGATCCGGGGCGACGACGGCACGCTCTACTTCCTGCCCCAGGAGGAGCTGGAGCGTTGCCGGCTGCCGGCCGAGGCGCAGCCCGAGGACGTCCAGGCGGTGCTCGACGACTGCCCCGCCGTCTACTACGTCAAGAACGCGCTCTGGGGCAGCGGGCTCACGCAGAAGACGGTCTCCGGGACCGGCGCCCGGCAGAAGACGCAGATCACGCCCTTGCAACGGCTGGAAGGGCAGACGCCTGCGGCGCGCTCCTGGCGCGGCTGGTCGCGCACCGCCGATCCGCGCACCCGGCGCGGCCCCGGCGAAGCGCGCTGACCCGAGGGCTCGGACCCGGCACCGGCCGTGGCTGAACCCGGCATCTTCCGGCTGCCCGGAAGCCGGACCCCCAAGCGCTACCGCGCGGGCACGCATCGCGCGGCGGCGCCGGAGGAGACGCTGGCGCGCGTGCGCCGGCTGTTCCCGATCGTCGGCATCACCCGGGTCGCCAACGTCACCGGCCTCGACCGCATCGGCATCCCGGTGGTCATGGTCTGCCGGCCCAACTCGCGCTCGCTCGCGGTGGCCCAGGGCAAGGGCCCGGATCTGGCCTCCGCCCGGGCCTCGGGCGTGATGGAATCGATCGAGAGCTGGCACGCCGAGCGGATCACGGCACCGCTCAAGCTCGCGTCCTGGGAGGAGCTGCGCTACACGCACCGGGTCACGGACGCCGAGAGCCTGCCCCGGATCGCAGGCGGCCGGTTCCATCCCGGTCGGCGCCTGCTCTGGATCGAGGGGCGGGACCTGCTCGCCGACGCGCCGGTCTGGCTGCCGTTCGAGCTCGTGCACATGGATTACCGGCTGCCCCTGCCGTCGGGCAGCGGCTGCTTCCCCGCGACCTCGAACGGGCTCGCCTCGGGCAACCACCCGCTCGAGGCGCTGGTGCATGGCCTCGCCGAGGTGATCGAGCGCGACGCGATCACGCTCTGGCTGCTGCGCCCCGCGAGCGAGCGCGCGTCGACCCGGATCGAGCCCGCGAGCGTCACCGATCCGGTGTGCGCGGGCCTGCTCGAGCAGCTCGATGCCGCGGGCATCGCGACCGCCGTGTTCGACATCACCTCGGATCTCGGTGTGCCGGCGTTCCTGTGCCAGCTGATGGAGCGGGACGCGCGCGAGCTTTTGCCCTTCGGCTGGGCCGGCGGCACCGGCTGCCATCCGGACAAGTCCGTGGCGCTCGCGCGCGCGATCACCGAGGCGGCCCAGGCGCGTCTGACCCAGATCTCGGGCTCGCGCGACGATCTCACGCCCGCCGATTACAGCGAGCACGCGGCGGAACTCCTGCGCCGGCAGCGGCAGTGGATCACGGCTTCGGGCGGCCGCAGCCTGGCCGCGACGCCCTCTTTCGAGGGCGAGACCTTCGAGGACGACGTCTTCTGGCTCCTGGAGCGCCTGCAGGCGGCGGGCCTGCCGCGCGCGATCGTGGTCGACCTGACCCGGCCGGAGTTCCGCATCCCGGTGCTGCGCGTCGTGGTGCCGGGGCTCGAGGACGGCGTCGAGACGCCCAACTACCTGCCGGGCGCCCGCGCGCTCGCGGCAGCCGAGACCCGACATGAACGCGATCGTCTTCTCGGGGCCCTCGCTTAGCCCCGCGGCCGTCGAGGCGGCCTCCGGCGCGGTCTGCCGGCCGCCGGCCGCGCAGGGCGACCTCTATCGTGCCGCCCTGGAGCGGCCGCACGCGATCGGCCTGATCGACGGCTACTTCGAGGCGGTGCCCTCGGTCTGGCACAAGGAGATCCTCTGGGCCATGGCGCAGGGCATCCACGTCTTCGGCAGCGCCAGCATGGGTGCCCTGCGCGCGGCCGAGCTCGAGGCGTTCGGCATGCAGGGGGTGGGCTGGATCTTCGAGGCCTATCGCGACCGCCTGATCGAGGATGACGACGAGGTCGCCCTCCTGCACGGTCCGGCCGAGACCGGCTACGTGCCGCTCTCGGAAGCGATGGTGAACATCCGGCGCACGCTCGCGCGCGCCGAGGTCGAGGGCGTGATCGAGACCGACACGGCCGGGGCGCTGACGCGCGGGGCCAAAGAGCTGTTCTACAAGGAGCGCGGCTTCGAGCACCTGCTCGGCATCGGCCGTGCGCGGGGGGTGCCCGGGCGCGAGCTCGACGCGCTCGCGGCGTGGCTGCCCGCCGGACGGGTCGACCAGAAGCGGGCGGACGCAGAGGCCATGCTCGATGCGATGGCCCGCCTCCTCGAGGCGGAGCCGGGGCCCAAGGTCGTGCGCTGGGATTTCGAGCACACCTGGATGTGGCAGCAGGTCGTGTCCGCAGCCGATTGAGCGGCCGCGGCAATTTCACGTGGGAGATGGATCATGGCTGCAGTGGAACAGCAGGCGCCGGCGATGCAGAGGCCGCAGAGGGAATGGTCCTTCCTCGCCTACATCGCCGCCGACAACAACCTGGACGCCCAAGGCCTGCGGGATCTCGACGACATCGCGGCCGTCGGCGTGAGCGATGCCACGCACATCGGCGTCGAGATCGACACCAAGAACGAGCTGGGCTCGGTCCGCTACGAGATCACCCCGCCGGACTTCACCGGACGCGGCTACCGGCAGGTGACCGAGCGCCTGCCCGAGCAGAGCTCGGGCGATCCGAAGACGCTGCGCAACTTCCTGAGCTGGGGCATCGGCCGGTGCGATGCCAGGGAGCGCATCCTGATCGTCTGGGGCCACGGCATGGGCCGCACCGTGGCGCCCGACGAGTCCTATGGTGGCGCCCTCGATCTGCGCGACATCGAGGACGCGCTGCAGCAGGCCGGCGTCGGCCAGGCAAACGGCGATCCGTCGGCCTGGTCCGACTGGGGGCGCACCGAGAAGCTCGCGATTCTGGGCTTCGATGCCTGCTCGATGAGCATGCTCGAGAACGTCTGCGAGCTGCAGGACCGGGCGAAGTTCGTGGTCGCCTCGCAGGAGCTGGTGCCGATCGACGGCTGGCCCTACGGCACTCTGCTCGAGCGGGCGCGCAAT
>CAZXYL010000230.1:0-4193 GCA_964644915.1 uncultured Geminicoccaceae bacterium | reverse complement strand
ATCCTGGGGCGACACGGCGCGACCGGCTGCCGCCGCGCATGGCGGAGCGGAAGCTCCGATCGACGAGTTCCTGGCCAGGGCGGGAGCCGGGGACGCGACCCTGGTGACCTCCGCCGACGGCAGGGGCACGCTCCTGATCAGGGTCGAGAACGACTACCACGCGGCGAGCGGGAGGACGTGTCGCCGGCTCGTCGTCACCGCCGGGGACGAGCGCCCGACGCCGCGCGTTGCCTGCCGCGACCGGCTCGGCGTTTGGCGCCTGCTGCCGCTGTTGCGCAATCGCGGGCTGCCGGGCGTGAATTCGCACTCTGAGGCCGGCACCGGGCGGGCATCGTGAGCAGGAGCCTCACCATCCAGAGCCGCGTCGTCTGGGCGCTGCTGCTGCGTGAGATCAAGACGCGCTTCGGCCGCCACCGCCTCGGCTATCTCTGGGCGGTGCTCGGGCCCTGCGCCCAGGTCGTGGTGATGATGATCGTGTTCGAGGTGCTGGGCCGGCTGGCTCCGCCCGGCCTCGATTTCCCGGTGTTCCTGATCACCGGCATCGTGCCGTGGCATCTGTTCAACAGCACGGTCACTCGCAGCCTGAGCGCGATCGACAGCAATCGGGCGCTGCTGGTCTACCCGCGGGTCAAGCCGCTCGATCTGGTGATCGCCCGGAGCATTCTGGAGGTCGCGACCTACGTCGTGGTGCTCGGGCTGCTGCTCGCGCTGGCGGGCGCGCTCGGCATGCAGGCCTGGCCCGACCGGCCTCTGGTCATCATCGCCACGATGCTGGCCGTGAGCCTGCTCGGGGCCGGGATCGGCGCGGCGGTGGCGGCGGCGCAGGCCGTGGCCCCGACGACGCAACGGCTCGTCCCGCTGACCCAGCGGCCGCTGTTCTTCACCTCGGGCATCTTCTTCTCGGCCGAGGTGATGCCCGAACCGCTGCGCGGCTGGCTGCTGTTCAACCCGTTGCTGCACGCCAACGAGCTCATGCGGGCCGGCTTCTTCGCCAGCTACGAAGGCCGCTACGCGGACCCGGCCTATCTGATGGCCTGGGTCCTCGGTGCGCTGTTCACCGGCCTCCTGGTGCAGAGAGCGTGCCGGCGTCGGGTGACGGTGCCCGCATGATCGAGTTCCAGAACGTCAGCAAGTGGTATCCGCTGAAGGGGCGCCGGCACTACATCCTGCGCGATGTCCGGTGCCGCTTCCCGCCCAATCGAAGCGTCGGCATCCTGGGTCGCAACGGCGCCGGCAAGTCCACCCTGGTCCGGCTGATCGGCGGCACGGAGGCGCCGAACCAGGGGCGGATCGTTCGCCGGGTGCGCGTGTCCTGGCCGCTCGGGCTCGGCGGCAGCTTCCAGGGCCGCCTCACCGGCCGGGACAACGCTCGCTTCGTGTGCCGCATCTACGAGGAGGATTACGACCGGGTCGTCCGCTTCGTCGATGACTTCAGCGGCCTCGGCCCGTTCCTGGACATGCCGGTCGCCACCTACTCGAGCGGCATGCGCGCGCGTCTCGGCTTCAGCCTCAGCGTGGCGCTCGATTTCGACGTCTATCTGATCGACGAGATCACGGCGGTGGGCGACGCCGAGTTCCGCGAACGCTGCGAGGCGGTGCTCGCCGAGAAGCGCGAGCATGCGAGCGTGATCATGGTCTCGCACAATCCCAACGCGATCCGAAAGCAATGTCAGTCCGCGGCCCTGCTGTCCGCCGGCCAGCTGCACTGGTTTGACGATGTCGACCAAGCCATCGCCGTCTATGAAGCGGCGTGACGGACCCCGGCTGGCCGCCCTGCCGGCGCTCGAGCCACTGCCGGCGCCCGTACCTGCGCGGCGCGGCCGCTGGCGCGGGGCGTCCCTGCTCGGCGGTATCGGTCTGCCGACGGCGGGCGCGCTCGCCTACTACGGCCTGATCGCGTCGGACGTCTACATCTCCGAAGCCAAGTTCACCGTCCGGGGCGACCAGACCGCCCCGGTGAGCGCCTTCGAGCTGCCGCTGCTGGGCAAGGGCGGCGGGGAGGATGCGCTGGTGGTGCGCCAGTACGTGCTCTCGCACGGCATCATCGCCGAACTCGACCGGCGGGTCGGCCTGCGCGAGGCGTACGCCGACGAGGGGATCGACTACCTGCAACGGCTCGGGGCCGAGGCCTCCAGCGAGGAGCTGACCGCCTATTTCGAGGACATGGTCGAGATCGATTTCGACCCCGACAGCAGGGTGACCACGCTCCGGGTGCGGGCATTCACGCCGGACAAGGCGAAACAGATCGCCGATGAGGTGCTGCGGCTCGGCGAGCGGCTGGTCAACAGCCTCTCGGAGCGGGTCACCGGAGATCTCCTGAGCTTCGGTTACGCCCAGCTCGCGCGCGCGGAGAAGCGCGTGGTCACGGCTCAAGGCGCGATCACGGCGTTTCGTGACCGCACCGAGGCCCTGGATCCGGCCCAGGAGGCGGGGGCCATCCTCGGCATCATCAGCAGTCTCGAGACGCAGCTCGCCCAGGAGCGGGCGCAGCTCATGGAGCTGCGCAGCTATCTGCGCGAAGACAGCGCGCGCATCGCCGCGACCAAAGCCCGGATCGTCGCGCTCACCGACCAGATCGCCCGCGAGCGGGCGCGCCTGACCGGCACCAACGGGCAGCGGCTGAGCCGGGTCGTGGCCGACTACGACGGCCTGCACCTCGAGCTCGAGTTCGCCCGCAACGCCTACACCTCCATGCTGGCGTCGCTCGAGACCGCCCGGGCCGAGGCGCAGAAGCAGCAGAAGTACCTCATCCCGGTGGTCGAGCCGAACCTGCCCGACGAGGCGCTGGAACCCAAGCGCATGCTCGGCATCCTCACGGTCCTGCTCGGCTCCCTGATCACCTGGGGCATCGGCGCGCTGATCGTCGCTGCCGTTCGCGAGCATGCGGAACTCTGACCATGTGCGCAATGCGACGACTGCTGCCTTTCCTCGCAGTCCTGCTCGTGGCCGGTGCGGCGCCGGCCCAGGGGCCCGCGCCGGCGATCCAGCCGTTCGGCAGCAACCTGTTCACCGGCGCGTTCAGCGCCGAGCGCCACGACGGCCTGAGCCCCGACTACCGCATCGTGCCGGGGGACCGGATCACGATCCGGCTGTGGGGGGCGGTCCTGGTCGACGAGACGGCGACCGTGGACGCCCAGGGCAACGTCTTCATCCCGGACGTGGGGCCGGTGCGGGTCGAGGGGGTGCGCAACGCCGAGCTCAACCAGGTGATCGCCGCGCGCGTGCGCACGACCTATGTCGAGAACGTCGAGGTCTACACCAACCTGCACGGCACGCAGCCGGTCGCGGTCTTCGTGACCGGGCGCGTGATCGCGCCCGGCATGTATGCCGGCGTCGCGACCGATTCGATCCTCTACTATCTCGATCGGGCCCGCGGCATCGACCCGGAGCGCGGCAGCTTCCGACGGGTGAGCCTGATTCGGGACGGCGCCATCCTGCAGACCTTCGATCTCTACCGGTTCCTGCTCGAAGGCCAGCTGCCGCCGGTGCAGCTGAAGGACGGCGACACGATCCTGGTCGGGCCGCGCGGGCCCTCGATCGCGGTCGAGGGGCTGATCCGCACGCCGGCGCACTACGAGTTCTTTGCCGAGCCGGTCAGCGGGCGCGAGCTGCTCGACCTCGCTCATCCCCAGGTGGAGGCCTCGCACGTGGCCGTCGAGGGTGACCGGCCGGACGGGCCGTTCTCGCTCTACGTCCCGCTCGAGGAGTTCGGGCGCCTCGCGCTGCGGGAGGGCGACCGCGTGCGTCTGGAACGCGGCCGGCCGGCCGAGACGCTGCTGGTGCGCATCGAGGGCGAGCACCTCGGCCCCTCCGCCATGGCCGTGCCGGTCGGGACCTCGCTCATGGAGGTGCTCGATCGCGTGGAGGTCGATCCGCGCCTGGCCAACATCGGGGCGATCTACCTGCGGCGCGCGAGCATCGCCCGACGCCAGCGCGAGGCGCTCGAGGAGTCGCTGGACCGGCTCGAGGCGAGCGTCTTGGGCGCGCGCTCGCAGAGCACCGGGGAGGTCGAGATCCGGGTGCGCGAGGCCGAGCTGATCGCGAAGTTCGTCGAGCGGGCGCGGCAGATCCTGCCCGAGGGCCGGCTGATCGTCAGCCGGGGCGGCCAGGTGGCCGATATCCGCCTCGAGCCCGCGGACGTGATCGTGGTGCCACCGGTGACCGACGTGATCATCGTGCACGGCGAGGTCAAC
>CAZXYL010000229.1:0-1524 GCA_964644915.1 uncultured Geminicoccaceae bacterium | reverse complement strand
CCCGCCGTCACCGTGCTCGCCCGCGGCCAGCGGCTGCGGCGGCAGGCGCCCTCCCTTGCCGCCCGCCGGGTCGTGCGCTCGCTCACGAAGCGCGGGGTGGCGGTTCGTACCGGCACCGAGGTGGCCCGCTTCGAGGGCGGCGTCGCTATCACCGGCGCCGGCGAGCGCGTGCCGTTCGACTTCGCGATCAACGCCACGGGCCTCAAACCGCCGCCGCTGATCGCCCGTGCCGGCCTGCCGACCAGCGCCGATGGCTCGATGCTGGTCGATGCCCATCTGCGCTCGACCGCCGACCCTGTGATCCACGGCGGCGGCGACTGCATCGCGGTCGAAGGCAACGAGCTGCCCAAGATCGGGGTGTTCGCGATCCGCGAGGCGCCGGTCCTGTTCGCGAACCTGCTCGCCTGCCTCGAGGGCCGGCCGCCCGAGCGTTTCACCCCGCAGCACCGCTGGCTCCTGATCCTGAACCTCGGCGACGGCACCGGGCTCGCCACCTGGGATCGCCTGTTCTGGCGCGGCCGCTTGGCCTTTTGGCTCAAGGACCGGATCGACCGCCGTTTCCTCGCGAGCTACCAGGAACGTGACGCCCACCCTTGACGCGCGCCGCCCTTGAGCGCAGTTGCCGGCGCGACCCGTCTCGCTATGCTGGCGCAGCCCCAACGAGGTCGGCCGGAGGCACCCCGAAAGAGCCGAGCGATGAGCATCAAGAGCGTCGAGACCCAGCCGTTTTCGGACCAGAAGCCCGGGACCTCCGGCCTGCGCAAGCAGGTCCGGGTGTTCCAGCAGCCGCACTATCTCGAGAACTTCGTGCAGGCGACCATCGACTCCGTCGGCGACGTCCAGGGCCGCACGCTGGTGGTCGGCGGCGACGGCCGCTACCACAACCGCACCGCCGTCCAGACCATCCTCAAGATGGCCGCGGCGAACGGGTTCGGCCGCATCCTGGTCGGCCAGGACGCCCTGCTCTCCACCCCCGCGGCCTCCTGCGTGATCCGCAAGAACAAGGCGCACGGCGGCTTCATCCTCTCGGCCAGCCACAACCCCGGCGGGCCGGAGGGCGACTTCGGCGTCAAATACAACACCTCGAACGGCGGCCCGGCGCCCGAGACGATCACCGACACCATCTATCGTCGCAGCCGCGAGATCCGCGAGTACAGGATCCTGGACGCGCCCGATGTGGCCCTCGATCGCCTGGGCCCGGTCCAGCTCGGGAGCGCTGTGATCGAGGTGATCGACCCGGTCGCCGACTACCTGGCGCTGATGCAGAGCCTGTTCGATTTCGATCGCATCGCGGAGCTTCTGCGCTCCGGCTTTCGCCTCTGCTTCGATGCCATGAACGCGATCACCGGCCCTTACGCCCGCGCGATCCTCGAGGACACGCTGGGCGCGCCCGCGGGCTCGGTGATCAACGGCGAGCCTCTGGAGGACTTCGGCGGACTGCACCCCGACCCCAATCCGGCCCACGCGCATGAGCTGATGGCGCGCATGTTCGGCCCGGACGCGCCGGATCTCGGCGCCGCCTCC
>CAZXYL010000228.1:0-2534 GCA_964644915.1 uncultured Geminicoccaceae bacterium | reverse complement strand
CTCGTCGCGAGCGGCTTCACGCTGATCTTCGGCCTGATGCGCAACGTCAACCTCGCGCACGGCTCGCTGTATCTGTTCGGGGGCTACATCGGCTACGAGATCGCCGAGTGGACCGGCTCCTGGGCGTTCAGCTTCGTCGTCGCCTTCCTCGCGGCGGCCCTGGTCGGGATCATCCTGCAGTACGTTGTCTTTCGCCGCATGGAGGGCCAGGAGTTGCGGCAGACCCTGGTCACCATCGGCATTTCGATCGTGCTCGCCGATCTCATGCTCTGGACCTGGGGCGGTGACTACTATCAGATCCTGACCCCCGCCTGGCTGTCCGGGCCCGTGGACACGTTCTTCGTCAGCAGCGTGCACCGCACCACGGGCGAGCTGGTCTATCTGACCTACCCGCTCGTGCGCCTCCTGATCCTGCTCGCCTCGGTGATCCTCGGCATCGCCATGTGGCTGGTCCTCACCCGGACCCGCATCGGCATGCTGATCCGCGCCGGCGTCGACGATCGCGACATGCTCGCCGCCACCGGCGTGCCCCTGCAGCTGGTCTTCCTCGGGGTGTTCGCCTTTGGCGCCGGTCTCGCCGGCATGGCGGGCGTGGTCGGCGGGACCTTCCAGTCGCTGGCGCCCGGCGAGGACATCCGCTTCCTTCTGGCCTCGCTGGTGGTGGTGATCGTCGGCGGCATGGGCTCGATTCCGGGGGCGGCGCTGGGCGCCGTGCTGATCGGCCTGGCCGAGCAGTTCGGCTCGGTCTACACGCCGACCTACGCCGTGGTGTTCACCTTCCTGATCATGGTCCTGGTGCTCGCCTTCCGCCCCCAGGGCCTGTTGAGCATCAGGTGAGCCATGGCGACGGTTCGAGCCGGCACGGGCGAGCGCGCGAGCGCCCTGGGCGAGGCAGCGTGGCTCGGCGACTGGCTGCGCCAGATCCCGACCGCCGTCTGGCTGGTCGGCTTCATCCTCCTGATCATCCCGGCCTTCGCCAACAATTTCGTTCTGTTCCAGATCTTCGGCTGGTCGTTCATCCTGGGCATGATCGCGCTCAGCCTCATGTTCCTCGCCGGCTACGGCGGCATGGTGAGCCTGGTCCAGATGAGCGTCGCCGGCTGTGCCGGCTATATGGTCGCGATCTTCGGCACGAGTGCCATCACGGACATCAGCCTCGGCTGGCCCTGGTGGCTCGCGGTCCCTGCCGCGATCCTCATCGCCGCGCTGTTCGGGACGCTGAGCGGTGCGCTCGCGGTGCGGACCGAAGGCATCTACACGATCATGATCACGCTCGCGATCGCGTCCGCCTTCTTTTATTTCGTCCGCCAGAACTACGTGGTCTTCAACGGCTTCTCGGGTTTCAACGGGGTGCTGCCGCCGCGAGTCTTCGGGATCGACTGGCGCCAGCCCACGGTCTTCTACTACTTCACGCTCTTCTGGGCGGCGTTGAGCTACACGGTCGTTCTCTACGTCTCGCGCTCGCCCTTCGGTCTGGCGCTGCAAGGCACCCGCGACAATGCCCGCCGGATGGAGGCGCTCGGCTTCCATGTCACCGCGCACCGGATCGCAGCCTACACCTTCGCCTCGGTGATCGCCGCGATCGGCGGTATCCTGCTGGTCTGGCTGAACGCCCAGATCTCGCCCGGCACGGTCGGCATCGGCGCGGTCATCGACATCCTCGTGATCGCGGTCGTGGGCGGCCTGGGTCGGCCGATCGGCCCGTTCATCGGCGCCCTCATCTACGTCGTCCTGCGGACCTTTGCCCTGGACGTCCTGGTCGGGCTCGGGCTCGACGGTCAGCGCTTCCAGCTGCTGATCGGCCTGGGCTTCCTGGCCATTGTTTTCTTCTCGCCCGACGGCGTGCTGGGCTTGTGGGATCGCGCCCGCGGGCGCTGGCAGCGCCGGGAGGATGTCATGCGCCTTCCCGGCGGCGAGACACCCTGATGGCAGCCGTCGTCGCCGAACGTCTGCAGGCCACCGGCAGCGCGAACGCGCTGGAACTCCGTGGCGTCACCCGCATGTTCGGCGCGCTCGCCGCGCTCACCGACGTCACGCTCAGCGTTCGCCCCGGTGAGCGCCGGGCCGTGCTGGGCTCGAACGGCGCCGGCAAGACGACGCTGTTCAACTGCGTCACGGGCGACTTCCTCCCGACCTCGGGCACCATCCGCTTCTTCGGCGAGGACGTCACCGGCTTCCCGCCGCACGAGCGGATCCGCAGAGGACTGCGCCGCACCTACCAGATCTCGCTGCTGTTCGCCGACCTGACTGTGCTCGACAACGTCTATCTCGCCGTTCGTGGCGTCTCCCGCAGCCGGTTCTCGCTCCTGCGTCCGCGCCGCAGCGACGCCCTGGTCCAGGCGGCCGAGGATCTCGTGGCGGCGGCCCACCTCACGGCGGTCAAGGACGCCAAGGTCTCCGAGCTGTCGCACGGCCAGCAGCGCCAGCTGGAGATCGCGCTCGCCCTTGCCGGGGCGCCGCGGCTGATCCTGTTCGACGAGCCGGCGGCCGGTCTCTCGCCCGACGAACGCCGCGACCTCGTCGCCATTCTCACG
>CAZXYL010000227.1:0-1815 GCA_964644915.1 uncultured Geminicoccaceae bacterium | reverse complement strand
GCCCTGGGCGACGCCGCCATGGACCTGGCCCTCGGCGATCATGGGATTGATCAGCACGCCGGCGTCCTCGACCACGAGGAAGCGCTCGATCGCGACATGGCCGGTCTCGGGATCGACCTCGACGATCGCCACATGGCAGGCATTGGAGAAGGTGCCCGCCGGATCGTGCGTCGCCTGCGCGAACAGATGCGGGTCGTGCGCATCGCCGAAGCGGTGGCTCTGGTGATGGGCGTGGCGGGCGAGCGTCGCGATCTCGATCGTCATGTCGGTGCCCCGCACTCGCGCGCTGCCCGCGACGATCTCGATGTCGCCGGGGTCCGCCTCCAGCACGTGGCCGGCGAGCCTCGTGAGCTTGTCGCGCAGCGCTGCGGCCGCGAGCTTGCAGGCGCCGCCGGCGATCACCATCGAGCGGCTGGCAAACGTGCCCCAGCCGTAAGGCGTCCGATCGGTGTCGCCGTGCGTGATGCGGATCTGCGCCGGCTCGACACCGAGCTCGTCGGCGATCAGCTGGGAGAGCGTCGTCGCCAGGCCCTGGCCGTGCGGCGAGGCGCCGATCCGCGCCTCGACATGGCCGGACGGGTCCATCGTGATCTCGACCCGCTCGTAGCCGGGCGTGATCTCCATGCCGCGGGCGGCAAAGGCGGGCGTGCCGTAGCCGGTACGCTCGCTGAACACGCCAAAGCCGATGCCGAGATAGCGCCCCTGCGCGCGCGCCGCCTGCTGCCGGGAGCGAAACGCGGGGAGGTCGACATCGGCTGCCGCCCGCTCCAGGCTCGCGAGATAGCTGCCCTCGTCGAACAGCAGGCCGGTCACCGAGCGGTAGGGGAACGATCGGATCAGGTTGCGGGAGCGCAGCTCGACCGGATCGATGTCCAGCTGGTCCGCGGCGCAGTCCATCAGCCGCTCCATCGCCAGCGTGATCACCGGCCGCGACACGCCGCGATAGGGCGCCATCATGCAGGTGTTGGTCGTGACGCCGCGGGCGCGCACCGCGTATTGCCGGACGTCGTAGGGTCCCGGCAGCTCGGCCAGCGCCATCAGCGGCTCGACGCCGCAGGTCACGGGATAGCAGGAGTAGGCGCCGACATTGCAGCGGATGTCGCCTTCCAGCGCCAGCAGGCGGCCGTCGGCATCGAACGCGCCGCGCACCAGGAGGTGCTGGTCGCGGCCGTGCGCCGAGGCGATCAGGTTCTCGCGGCGATCCTCGATCCAGGCGACCGCGGTGCGGAACCGGCGCGCGATCCAGACCACCACGAGATACTCGGGAAACAGCGACATCTTCTGGCCGAACGCGCCGCCGACGTCGGGCGCCACGACGCGAAGGTCGCTCTCGCGCATCCCCAAAAGGTCGGCGATCGCGGTGCGCAGCATGTGCGGCATCTGCACGGAGGCTGCGAGCGTGACGCGGCCGGTGGCGCGCTCGAAGGCGGCATACGCGGCGCGCGCCTCGAGCGGCATGGCGCTCTGGCGGTGCGAGCGGATCTCGATCTCGACGATTTTTTCGGCGCGCGCAACGGCCGCATCGAAACCGTCGGTCCGGAGCGTGCCGTCAATCAGAAGGTTGCCGGGCGCCTCGGGATGCACCTGCGGCGCGTCCGGCTCGAGCGCCCGGTCGAGATCGACCACGGCCTCCTCCGGCTCGATCTCGACGAACACCAGCTCGGCGATGTCCTCGGCCTGCTCCGGCGTCGATGCAACCACCGCCGCGATCGGCTCGCCGACGTGGTTGACGCGGGCGCCCGCGAGCACCGGCTGGGCGATCGGCACATAGTCGGGGCGGTGCAGCAGCGGCCGGATCGGGTGCACCTCGCCGAG
>CAZXYL010000226.1:0-4759 GCA_964644915.1 uncultured Geminicoccaceae bacterium | reverse complement strand
GCCTGCTCCTGCTCGATCGCCCGCTGGGCGCGCTCGGGCAGCCGCTCGGGCTGCGGCGGCCCGAGGATGATGCCCAGGATGCGGCCGGTCGGGCGGACGATCTGATCGCGGGCGGCGAGCTGGTTGCTCATCGGCGGATCTCCTCCGGCACAGGCACGGCCGGTGCCGGATCATCTGCGGCCGGGCTGGCGCGCACAACCATGGATCACGGTGATGTGGCCACGCCGTGAGCGCCGGCCCGGACCGCGCGGGCGGTCAGCGGGCGGTCCAGCCGCCGTCCACCGAGAGCGATGTGCCGGTGATCGAGCGGCCGGCCTCGGAACAGAGGAAGACCGCCAGCGCGCCGAGCTCGTCGGGCTCGACGAAGCGCTTGTTCGGCTGCGACGCCAGGATGACCTCGCGGATCACCTGCTCGCGCGGCATCTTGTGCGCCCTGGCCTGATCGTCGATCTGGCCCTCGACCAGCGGCGTGCGCACGTAGCCGGGGCAGATCGCGTTGCAGGTGATGTTCTCCTCCGCGCACTCGAGCGCCACCACCTTGGTCAGCCCGACCATGCCGTGCTTGGCGGCGACGTACGCGGCCTTGTACGGCGAGGCGCGCAGGCCGTGCGCCGAGGCGAGATTGATGATCCGACCGAAGCCGCGCGCCTTCATGCCGGGCAGGGCGGCGTGGATGGCGTAGTACGCGTGCGAGAGGTTGATCGCGATGATCGCTTCCCATCTCTCGGGCGGGAACTCCTCGATCGCGGCGACATGCTGGATGCCCGCGTTGTTGACCAGGATGTCGAGCGCGCCGAAGGCGTCTTCCGCCTCGCGCACCATGGCGATCACCTGGTCGCCCTTGGCCATGTCCGCGCTGGAATAGCGCACGCTCACGCCCGTGGCCTCGGCGAGCTCGCGGCGGCGGCGCTCGATCTCGTCCGCTTCGCCGAAGCCGTTCAGCATCACGTTGGCGCCGGCTTGGGCGAGCGCGGTGGCGATGGCATGGCCGATGCCGCTGGTGGACCCGGTGACGACGGCGGACCTGCCGCTGAGATTCGCACGCGTGGGGGTCATGGTCACGAGAGGTCTCCTCCATCGGGGCTGCGCGGCCGTGGCGCCGGCGACAACGCGGCGCACGAAGGCGCCCGCCGGGCTTTCCATGTCAAGAGCGATGGACTATCTAGCCTTGCATCCAGAAGTCCTGGTGGCACCACGAATTCACGAGGCGAGGAACCATGGCTTTCGAACTCCCGGACCTGCCTTATCCGTACGATGCCCTCGAGCCGTACATGTCCTCGCGGACGCTGCACCTGCACCACGACAAGCACCACGCGACCTACGTCACGACCCTCAACAACCTGATCGAGGACACCGATCTCAAGAACGCCTCGCTCGAGGAGATCGTCCAGGCCTCGTCCAAGGACCCCGCCAAGGTCACGATCTTCAACAATGCGGGCCAGGCATGGAACCACAACCTGTTCTGGCCGGTCATGAAGAAGGGCGGCGGCGGCGCCCCCGGCGGCGAGCTGGCGAAGCGCATCGACGATGCGTTCGGCAGCTTCGAATCCTTCAAGGAGAAGTTCAAGACCGCGGCGGCGACCCAGTTCGGCAGCGGCTGGGGCTGGCTGGCGCTCGACGGCGACGTGCTCAAGGTCACCAAGACGCCGAACGGCGCGAATCCCCTGGTGGACGGCATGACGCCGCTCCTGGGCATCGACGTCTGGGAGCACGCCTATTACCTCGACTACGAGAATCGCCGGCCGGAATACGTCGCGGCGTTTCTCAACCACCTGGTCAACTGGGACGAGGTGGAGGCGAACCTCCAGGCGGCCCTGTCGTAGCCCGCGGGCCTCGCCTGCTGCGAGCAATGGACCTGCCCGGATCATCGGCCCTGGCCCGGCCCGCGCCCGGATCGGGCCGGTGCCGATGTGGAGAACCGAAATGAGCCTGGCCCCGCAGCGCTGGGCGGCGGTTGTGGGCATCCTGCTCCTGCTCACGAGCTGTGGTGCCACGACGACGGCACTCGGCAAGCGCGAGCTCGACGTCCAGACCAAGACCACCAACACCATCTTCCTGGACCCGGTGGCAGCGGACAAGCGCACCGTCTTCGTCCAGGTGCGCAACACCTCCGACAAGCCCGAGCTCGATATCGAGCGAGCGGTGCGGGAACGCGTCGCCGCCAACGGCTACCGAATCGTCGAGGACCCCGAGCAGGCCCACTATCTCCTGCAGGCGAACGTTCTGCAGGCCGGGCGCAGCTCCAGGACGGCGGCCGAGCAGACTTTCGGTGGTGGTTTCGGCAGCGCGATCTTCGGCGGTGCCGTGGGCGCCGCCGCCGGCCGCGCGCTCAGCCGGGACACGGGCACGATCATCGCGGGCGGCCTGCTGGGCGCCGCGGCCTCGGCCGTGGCCGATTCGATGGTCCAGGACGTCACCTACACGATCACCGCCGACGTCCAGGTCTCGGAGCGCGCACGCGACGGCGTGATGGTGACCGAGAGCCTGAGGCAGAACCTCGGCCAGGGCAGTGCCGGCGGCCGGACCGTGTCCGCCACCGAGACCCATCAGTGGAAGCGCTATCAGACGCGCGTCCAGGCGAGCGCCAACCAAGCGAACCTCGAGTTCGAGGACGCGGCGCCGGAGCTGGTCGACGGCCTCACCCGGTCGATCTCCGGCATCTTCTGACCTCGCGCCTCACGGCACACCCCTTTCCAGCGGCCCCTCAGTGGGATCGGAGGCGTAGAGGCGCGGCAGCGCGAGCGTCAGCGCCGTCGCCACGATCAGCGCCGCCGCGGCGCCGGCGAAGAAATGCGTCCAGCTGTCGGGCCGCAGCACGCCGAGCGAGATGATCAGCATCAGGATCGGCAGATCCAGAAAGTGCGTGAAGGTCGCTACCGGCTCCCCGCGGATCTGCTCCAGCTCCACGGTGAAGCGCCCCTGGCGCACCGCCTCCCCGCTCAGCCGGCGCAGCTTGACGAAGTAGCGGCGCGTGATGGTGTTGCCTTCCACGAACTCGAAGGCGAACAGGAGCACCATCCCTGCGAGCCAGGGCACCTGCAGAAAAGCCCAGCCGTCATGGAACTCGATGATCAGCCATGTGCCCGAGCCGAGCAGGATCAGGGCGCCCGGGACCACCAGCCCGTCGTAGAACAGGGCGATGTTGCGCACCGCTTCGGCGAAGACGGGCAGCGTGCGCGCCTGCCGGGTGCGGATGTCGGCAAGGAACACCCCGATCAGACCGGCAGCGATGAGCACGAGGCCGACCGTATGAGCGAACCGGAGCAGTTGGTAGAGCATCGCAGGGCTCCAGAGCCGCCATCACGCGTCGCGCAGCACGGCTCGGGACATGCCGCCCAGGCGCGGCTTCGTAACGGCCAGCGCGACGATGGTGAGAATCATGACGAGGTTCAGCGCACCGAAGAGGCTCTCCCGCAGCGCGAGCCCGGCGAGGGCCGGCGGGACCACGCCGCTCGCCGCCGCCTCGCCCGCGAGCGCCGCGATCTGGGCGCCGAGCGGGGTGAGGACCAGGAGGGCGTTGAGCGCGACCAGAACGACGAGCCCGAGCTTCACCCTCATCCAGCGCGTACGCCAGAGGCCTCGGCTGGTCAGCAGCAGGCCCGCGCCCGTCAGCAGCATGAGCAGGAGGCCGGGCAACGTGAGCGCCAGGACCATGACGTGCTTGGCCTGCAGCAGGCTCGAGAAGCCGGCGAGACCCGCCCCGGAACCGGCGATCTCGCCCAGGACGATGTGCCCGGGGATGCTGCCCAGGAACAGGGCGAGCCCCACGAGGTGCAGGATTCTCAAAGGCTTGGTCATGAACCGTCTCCCTCTTCACCGCCGGGCCCGGTCGTCTCCGCGTCCTCGAGACGGCGGCGAATGGTCCTGAGGAGCGCCAGCGCCGCCTGGAGATCCCCGACCGAGAGCCCTTCGGCGATCCGAGAGGCCCAGGCGGCCTGGAGGGGGTCGATCGCATCGAGCACCGCGCGGCCGCGGGGCGTGAGCCGCACCAGCTTCGCGCGCTTGTGGCTGGGGTTCTCCGCATAGGCGACGACCCCCTCGGCCGCCAGAACGTCGGCCGTGCGCTGCACGCTTTGCCGCGTCAGGCCCATGTTGCGCGCGATCTGCGCGACCGGCAGAGGCTCGCGATCGATCGCGCCCAGCACCTGCCAGCGTGCGCTGGTGAGCCCGAGGGGGGCAGAAAGGCGATCGCCGGCAGCGAGCAGCCGGCCGTTGCTGCGAAAGACCTCGAGCACCAGCTCGGTGAAGGCATCCGCCGGGGTGGCCGGCTCGCGGCCGGATCGTTCGTCAGTAGACATGACAGGATGCTGACATGCGCGCGGCGGAATGTCCATCGGATTCGACAGCAATCTGTCAAAATGCCGCAGGCGAGCGTCGGGCGCGGTGCGCGAACCTTCAGATCAGCGCCGGCGGACCTCGGGGAGCGCGCACGCGACGGCGGGATGGGGATGCGGGACAGCTGCCATGCAACTGCCCCGCGGCACGATTGGACCGTTCTCCGAAGTCAGCTGCTGCGCGGGTCGTCTTCCGGGTTCACGTACTCGATCCCCATGGCCCCACGCCGTGCAACTGGATGACCGTCTCCTCCTCGGTGTAGCCGAACATCGGTGCCCCCGGGGGCATGATGGCAACGCCGCCCGCCGGCAATGCCGTCGTCTTGGCCCTGTCGAACGCCTCGCCATGCGCGAAATGCAGCGTCCCGGAAAGCACGGTGACGCGCTCGTAGGCCGGGTGGACGTGCGGATCGATCTGATAATCG
>CAZXYL010000225.1:0-1889 GCA_964644915.1 uncultured Geminicoccaceae bacterium | reverse complement strand
GCGCTGCGTCAACTTTCGCTGGACCCGCGCGCCCTGCCGATACAGAATCCGTCCGCTGCGAGAATGGAAAGAACGCGGAGGCGCGCAGCGGAAGTTCCAGACCTGCAGGGAGAAAGGGTCGAGTCGCGCGCAGCCGCCTATGGCGCGGCGGGCGGCACCCGGGCGGCATCGACGATCACAAGAGGAGAGATTCCGTGCAATTGAGCCGTGAAGAGCTGCTCAAGGCGTACAAGCAGATGCGGACCATCCGCGACTTCGAGGAGGCGGTCCACGAGGAGTTCTCGGCCGGGGCCATCCCCGGCTTTGTCCATCTCTATGCCGGCGAGGAGGCGTCCGCGGTCGGCTTCTGCATGCACCTCGGCGACGTCGACCGCATCGCCTCGACCCACCGCGGGCATGGCCACTGCATCGCCAAGGGCTGCGACGTCAAGGCGATGATGCGGGAGATCTTCGGCCGCAAGGACGGCCTGTGCGGCGGCAAGGGCGGCTCCATGCACATCGCCGACCTGTCGAAGGGCATGCTGGGCGCCAACGGCATCGTCGGCGGCGGACCGCCGCTGATCTGCGGCGCGGCGCTCTCGGCCAAGCTGCTGAAGACCGGCGGGGTCGCGATCGCCTTCGTCGGCGACGGCGGCTCCAACCAGGGTACGACGCTGGAATCCTACAACCTTGCCAAGGTCTGGAACCTGCCGGCGATTTTCGTGGTCGAGGACAACGGCTACGCCGAATCGACCGCGAGCACGTGGTCGGTCGCGGGCGACCAGGTCAAGCGCGGCGAGGCGTACGGCATGCCGAGCCGGCGGGTCGACGGGCACGACTTCTTCGAGGTCTGGGAGGCGGCGCGCGAGGCGATCGAGCGCGCGCGTGCGGGCGAGGGGCCGAGCCTGATCCATTGCCAGCTCAACCGCTACTACGGGCACTTCGAGGGCGACGCGCAGACCTACCGCGCGCCCGGGGAGGTCGAGCAGGTGCGGGCGGAGAAGGACTGCCTGAAGCTGTTCCGGCAGCGGGTGGTCGAGGCGGCGCTGCTCGAAGGCAGCCAGCTCGACGAGATCGAGCGGGAGGTCAAGAGCCTGGTCGAACAGGCATTGGCCGAGGCGAAGTCCGCGCCGCCGCCGTCCGAGGCCGACCTGTTGACCGACGTGTATCTGTCCTACTAGGAGCTGCGCGATGTCCAGGAAATCCTACCGTCAGGCGGTCTACGAAGCGCTCCGCCAGGAGATGGAGCGCGATCCGCGGGTCATCCTCATGGGCGAGGACGTGGGCGGCGGCGCCGGTGCGCCCGGCGAGGACGACGCCTGGGGCGGGCCGCTCGGCGTCACCAAGGGCCTCATGACGATCTTCGGGCGCGAGCGGGTGTTCGACACGCCGATCACCGAGAGCGCCTTCATCGGCTGCGCCGCGGGCGCGGCGGCGACCGGGCTACGCCCGGTGGCCGAGCTGATGTTCGTCGACTTCATGGGTGTGTGCTTCGATCAGATCTTCAACCAGGCCGCCAAGTTCCGCTACATGTTCGGCGGCAAGGCGACGACGCCGATGGTGGTGCGCACCATGTACGGCGCCGGTTTTCGTGCCGCCTCGCAGCACAGTCAGTGCCTGTACCCGATCTTCACCCATATTCCGGGGCTCAAGGTCGTGCTGCCGTCCAGCCCCTACGAGGCCAAGGGGCTCCTGATCCAGTCGATCCGCGACGACGACCCGGTGATCTTCTTCGAGCACAAGGCGATGTACGACGACGAGGAAGAGGTGCCGGACGAGCCCTACACCATCCCCTTCGGCGAGGCCAATCTCACCCGCGAGGGCGAGGATGTGACCATCGTCGCGTTTGGCCGGATGGTGAAGCTCGCCAACGAGGTCGCGGACAAGCTGGAGCGCGAGGGCATCAGCTG
>CAZXYL010000224.1:0-6197 GCA_964644915.1 uncultured Geminicoccaceae bacterium | reverse complement strand
CGGCGAACTCGGGGCCGAGCGGCACGTTCACCGCGCCGGGGAGGTGGAACTCGCGAAACTTCTCCGGCGCCAGCACCTCGACCAGGGTGACGTCGCGCTTCTCGTCCAGCCACTGCTTGAGCGTCGTGCGATCGATCGGCTGCATGATGGCTGCCTCGCTTGCACAGGATGCCGCGGGCTCGGATCGCGGCTCGTCCCGGTTCCAGGAACAGCGGCAGCGCCACGAGGTTCCCTCGCGACGTGCCTGCGCCATCGTCGGGACGCACGGCCCGGCGCCCGCTCTGATTCAGGCGTCGGCCAGCTCCAGGATCGAGCCACCCTCGTGCCGGCGCCGCCTCACTCGGTCTCGCCCTCGACGATGACGCCCGTCTCGCGCATCTGGCGGATCGCGTCATGGCCTCCCTCGGGGCTGACCGGGCGCGTCGCATCCCGGATCAGGTGGACCTCGAACCCGGCCTTCGCCGCATCGAGTGCCGAGGCGAGCACGCAGACGTCCTGGGCGAGCCCGCCGATCCATACTCGCTCGAGGCCGGCGCGCTTCATCTCCCGAGCGAGGCCAGTCTGATCGAAGGCGGAATACTGGTCCTGATCGAAGCGGGTGCCTTTGGTCACCTTGACCGCCTCGTCCGGGAGACGCAGCTCCGGGTGGAAGGCGGCCCCGTGCGTGTCCTGGATGCAGTGCGGCGGCCACGGCCCGCCCTTGTCCGCGAAGCTGATGTGGCCCTTGGGGTGCCAGTCGCGCGAGGCATAGATCGGGACGCCTTTCTCGCGTGCGGCCTGCATCCACTGGTTCAGAATCGGCACGACGGCATCGCCGTCCTCGATCGGCAGAGCGCCGCCGGGGCAGAAGTCATTCTGGACGTCGACCACGAGCAGGGCGTCGCCCGCGCGCAGTGCTTCCATCGGAATCGCCATGGCCGTCCTCCGTGGGGCTTTTGGTCCCGCATGCTCATGGGTTCAACGAAGCGCCCGGCCTCAGCATTCCCTGAAACGTGCGCCACCCAAGGCGGCTGCACGGGGCGTCAGCAGGCAAGACACCTTCTCGCCGTGGGGAAAGGCTCGATGCGCAGCGTACTTCCGGCATCGTTCAGCCTGCGGATGCCACTCTCCACAGCCTCGCGCGCCCAGGATTGCCACAGCGGCCACGGCGGCAGGAAGAACCAGCCTCCCGTCTGGTCGCCCACGGCCGTGAAATCCCCGCGCGCGACCGCCCAAGCGGTCAACGCGCACACCAGCGCAGCCCGCTCCTCGTGATCCGTCGTGACCTCGAAACGCCGCTGCAGGTCTCTTGCCTTCGCTGAAAGAAACGGCAGCCGGGCGACGATCTTGTCCTCGACCCACCGCTCGAACAGCCAGTCGAACTTCCTCCCTCTGTGAAGAGCAGGCATCGCCCGATAGGTGGACTCGCTCAAGCAGACGCCGAGGAACGCGTTGGGGAAAGCTTCGACGACGGCTCCGGCCCGCACGGTCGGAAAGCACGCCGGCGTCCTGCCCAGAGGCGCCGCGCCCGCAAGCCAATCCGCCGCGTCACCAGCCGCTTTGCGGAGCATGAGCCCCGTGCCGGTCACATGGGAAAATCCCGGCTTGCAGCGACGCTGGAATAGCCCCGATGCGAACAGCCGCTCCACCGCACGAGCAGCAAACGCATCGCACCCTTCCGGGACGATGGGCCCATCGATGGCCACGACATCGAACGGAGCGTCGGCGAGGATACGAGCGCAGGCACGATACCCGCCGAATTCGCGCCCGAGCGACAGCGTTGCGCGACCCATCAGGGCCACTCCGCTGGTCTTGCGGTTCAGGGCAAAGCCGATGTCGAGCCCGGCGATGCGCAGGTCGTCTCCCCCCTGCAAGCTTTAGTCGCGAACCAGGGTGATGCCGCGCGCGCCGGGGACGGCCGAGATGGCGCTGCCGGGCGGCAGCGCGCGTTCCACTGCGTGATCGATCACGAACAGATCGCCCAGCTCCGTGCGCACCGTGTACTCGATGTGGCTGCCGAGGTAGGTGGCCTTGACCACCTCGCCCGCCAGGGCGTCATTGCGGCGCTCGGGGAAAAGGCCGATGGTCTCGGGCCGCAGCGCCACATGCGCGGGGCCCGGGCGCAGGCCGCGATGCGGCAGCTCGCGCAGCAGCGGCCCGATACGCACCGAGGCGAGCGCGCCGTTGACGCCCACGATCTCCGCCTCGACCAGGTTGGCGTCGCCGATGAAGTCGGCGACGAAGCGGTCGATCGGCGCCTCGTACAGCTCGCGCGGCGCGCCCGCCTGGGCGATCTCGGCGTCGCGCATGACCACGATGTGATCGGAGACCGCGAGCGCCTCGCCCTGGTCGTGCGTGACGTAGACCGAGGTGAGGCCCAGTTTCTGCTGCAGCTCGCGGATCTCCTCGCGCACGCGGCGGCGCAGCTTGGCGTCGAGATTGGAGAGCGGCTCGTCGAACAGCAGCACCTGGGGCTCGAGGACCAGCGCGCGCGCCACCGCGACCCGCTGCTGCTGGCCGCCCGAGAGCTCGCTCGGCAGCCGCTTGCCGTAGCCCGCGAGGCCCACGAGCTCCAGGCCCTCTTCCGCGCGCGCATGCGCCAGGGCCTTCTTCCAGCCGCTCACGACCAGGCCGTAGGCGACGTTCTCGAGCACGGTCATGTGCGGGAACAGCGCATAGGACTGGAAGACCATGCTGACGTCGCGCTCGGTCGCGGGCAGGGTGCTGACGTCCTCGGCGCCGATCAGGATCCGGCCCGAGCTCGGCATCTCGAGCCCGGCGATGAGGCGCAGCGTCGTGGTCTTGCCGCAGCCCGACGGGCCGAGCAGCGTCACCAGCTTGCCGGGATCGATGGTGAACGAGACCTCGCGCACCGCGACCACCGGGCCGAACGCCTTGCTCACACGCTCGAACACGACCGAAGCGGGCGGCTTCGCGCCGAGCCCGGTCATGCCGCCGGCTCGCCCACAGGCTGCGCGGCTGCGACTTTGATCTCGCTGCGCCGCCGCAGCCGCACCTCGCCGATCGCGAGCTGCACCAGCGTGATCGCGACCAGCATCACCAGGATCAGCACCGACGAGTAGGCGATCGCGAGACCGTAGTCGCCGTTCTCGACCCGGCCGATGATATACGAGGTCGCCATGTGGTAATTGGCGCTGACCAGGAAGATCACGGCGCTGATCGCGGTCATGGCACGTACGAAGCTGAACACCAGCGCCGCCACGATGGCCGGGCGCAGCAGCGGCAGGATCACCCGACGCACGGTCGTGAAGCTGGACGCGCCGAGCGTCAGCGAGGCTTCGTCCAGGCTCTTGTCGAGCTGCGCCATCGAGGCCATGCCGGCGCGCACGCCGACCGGCATGTTGCGGAAGATGAAGCAGATGACGAGGATCACGCCGGTGCCGGTGAGCTCGATCGGCGGCACGTTGAAGGCCAGGATGTAGCTGACCCCGATCACGGTCCCGGGGATCGCGAACGACAGCATGGTGCCGAACTCGAACGTGTCCTTGCCGGCGAAGCGCTGGCGGACCAGGAGGTAGGCCGTGAGCAGGCCGACCGCGGCGGTGAGCGGCGCCGAGATCGCGGCGATGGTGATCGTGGTGAAGAAGGAGTTCCAGGCGGCGCCGCTCCAGATCAGGCCGTGCTCGCTCGGGACGATCGCGAACGCGGCGATGTAGTGGCGGAGCGAGAAGCTGTGGTCGCGGCCCCAGGTCTCGACGAAGCCGCCGAACATGATCATCAGGTAGATGACCAGCGTGAGCGCCGCCCACGGCAGGGCCGTGGCGTAGCAGAGCGCCTTGACCGGGCGCGGCAGGTTGATGGGGTTGCCGGAATCGCCCTTACCGGTGACCGTGGCGTAGGACTTCTGGCCGAGCCAGCGGCGCTGGGCATAGAAGGCGGAGAGCGTGAACGCGAGCAGGATGATGGCGAGCACCGCCGCGCGCCCCTGGTCGTACTGGGCGCCGACGATGGCGAAGAAGATCTCGGTCGAGAGCACGCGGTAGGTGCCGCCCAGCACGAGCGGGTTGCCGAAGTCCGCGAGGCTCTCGATGAAGCCGAGCAGGAACGCGTTCGCGAGCCCGGGCCGCATCAGCGGCAGCGACACCATGGTGAAGGTCTGCCAGTCCCTGGCGCGCAGCGTCTGCGATGCCTCCTCCATCGAGGGGCTCACGCCCTGGACGACGCCGATCAGAACCAAAAACGCGATCGGCGTGAACGCCAGCATCTGCGCGAACCAGATGCCGGGCAGGCCATAGATCCAGCGGCTGGCGGGGATGTTCAGAAGATCCGCTAGGAACTGGGTCACGACGCCCGAGCGCCCGAACAGGAGGATCACGGCGAGGCCGATCACGAACGGCGGCGTGATGATCGGCAGTACCGTGAGCACACGCAGCAACCGCTTCGCCCGGAAGTCTGTGCGGGTGGCGATGAGCGCGAAGGCAAGCCCCAAAAGCGTGGTGCCGGCGCCGACCAGAATGGCGAGGAACAGTGAGTTCCAGGCCACGCCGCAGCTCACGCTGCTGTGGAGGCACTGCAGGCCCCAGATCTTGTCGTCCAGCACCTTCGCAACGAACAGGGCGGGCGCGAAATCGCCGGCGTTGTCCTTGAGGGCGCTCAAGAGGATCTGGGTGATCGGGAAGAAGATGAAGGCCGCGACGAGCGCGATCACGAGCCCGACCGAACCGACCACGAAGACGTCACCGTTGATCGCCCCACGGGCGGCGATGCCGCGGGTGAACAGGAACAGGAACGCGGCGCAGACCAGGAGCGCGCCGTAGCCCATGCCGAACTGGCGATCGTCCAGCGGCCCGAACAGTGCTTCGAGTCCCTGGAACTGCCAGCCGCGCAGCCCGATCGCGAAGCCCTGGGCGAGCGTGTAGGCGAGACCCAGGATCCCGGTCGCGATCAGAATCGTGGCAAAGGCGGGGTCGGAGCGGCGCCGGCCGACCAGGGCCAAAGGCGCGAGGAGCGGCAGCAGAACGGGCCCCAGCCACCACTTGCCGTGGAGCAGGGCCTGCAGCAGCCCCGGCGCCGCATCACGCCCGCCCGGCCAGTCGGCGAGCCACCTGAACGACCAGAAACCGTCGTCCAGGCCGTACCAGGGCAGGACCAAATAGCCGATCCAGCCCAGGCAGAGCCAAAGGACGACGGTGCGCTCGAGCCTCATCTCACGCGCCGATCGCGGGTGTGATGCCCGGGTCAGGCCCGGGCATCACAGGATAGGGGTCGAAGTGCGGGCGCTGCACGCTCAACGCGGCAGGGCGTGCACCTCGTTGTCCCACTTCTGGAGCAGGCGGACGCGCTCCTCCGAGCTGCCGTACTTCGCGAAGTCGTAGTCGATCAGCTCGATCTTCTCGAGGTCGGGCGCCTCCGGCGGCGGCGTCGCATTGCTGTTGGAGGGCACCTGATAGGCCTGCGCGCTCTCAGCGAGCTCCTGGGCGTCCGCGGTGAGCGCCCAGTCATACCATTTCTTGGCGCTCTCCAGATTGCGCGCGCCCTTGATGATGCTCATCGAGCCGATCTCGTAGCCGGTGCCCTCGCAGGGCGAGACGATCTCGATCGGGAAGCCCTCGACCACCTGCGTCACCATGTCGTGCATGAAGGTGATGCCGAGCCCGGTCTCGCCGCGCGCCGCCGCCTTGATCGGCGCCGAGCCCGACTGCGTGTACTGGTTGACGTTCTGGTGCATCTCCTTGAGCAGGTCGAACGCCTCGTCCTCGCCGAACAGCTGCACGAGCGTCGCGAGCGTCGTGTACGCCGTGCCCGAGGAGTTCGGGTTCGGCATCTGGACCTCGCCGCGGTAAGCCGGGTCGGTGAGGTCCTTCCAGCACGCGGGCGCGGGCAGGCCCTTCTCCTCGAGGAATTCCCGATTGTAGCCGATGCCGAGCGCGCCGGCGTAGATGCCGACCGTCCGGTAGCCCGAGGCCTCGGCCTGCTCGCGCGCCCAGTCGTGCAATTCCTCCAGCATCGGCGAGCGGTACTCCTCGGTCAGGCCCTCCTCCGCTGCCTGCAGGTGCGGATCGCCGGTGCCGCCCCACCACACGTCGCCCCTGGGGTTCTGCGCCTCGGCCTTGATCTGCGCGAAGGTCTCGCCGGAGCTCTTCCTGGTCATCGCGACCTCGATCCCGGTCGCCTTCTGGAACTCTTCCACCATGACCTGGCACCACTCGATCTGCGGGCTGCAGTACAAGGTCAGCCGCTCCGCCTGCGCCGCCGTG